>DATIED010000464.1:0-5130 GCA_035455965.1 Spongiibacteraceae bacterium | reverse complement strand
GAAAATATAGAGCAGCGCAAATTGAAAGAGGCGCAATTTGAGTTGCGGTTTTAAGCGCTGCGGCAATAGCAGATCGGCAAAGCGTTGCAGCTGATCCTCGAGTCGGGCTCCCGGTTTGCAGCCGTCGCGGCAGCGCGCATCCAGCGTGCAACATAGCGAGCAAATGGTGCCTTGATAAACCGGGCAGTAAGCATTGTCTTCGATCTCGAAGCGATTGCCGCAAATGCAGCAGGCATCGGTCGGACTCGCGGCACCCCAGCTTTCGCGGTCGCGCGCGATGTAGTAGCGTCCGCGCGTTGCGAAGGCCAGCAGCGGTGCGGATACAAAGGCGATGAACAGGGCGATGAAGGCCGAGAACGCCTGCGCCATCGCGCCGAATAAGCCGAGGTAGGCACCAATCGAAACGGCCGATGCCAGCAGCGTGGAAAATACACCCACCGGATTGATATCGTGTAAATAGGCGCGCTTGAATTCGACGTACGAGGGACTCAGGCGCAGTGGCTTATTGATCACCAGATCGGCGACCAGCGCGCCGATCCAGGCGATCGCCACGTTCGAGAACAATCCCAGCACACGCTCCAGCGCGCTGAATACGCCGAGCTCCATCAGCAATAGCGCAATGGCGACATTGAATATCAGCCACACCACGCGCCCCGGATGACTATGCGTCAGCCGCGAGAAAAAATTAGACCACGCCAGCGAGCCGGCGTAGGCGTTGGTGACATTAATTTTTACCTGCGAAATTACTACCAACAGAACCGTCGCGGTAAATGCCAGCATCGAATTGTCGAACACATAACGGTAGGCCATCAAAAACATTTGCGTCGGTTCGTGCGCGTGCGCGATGTTTACGCCGTGACTGATCGCCAGGTAGGCGAGAAATGCGCCGCCCAGTTGACGCGCGATGCCGAACACAATCCAGCCGGGGCCGGCGATGATCACGGCGCTCCACCAGCGCGCGCGATTGGCGGCGGTTTTTTCCGGCAAAAAGCGCAGGAAATCGATTTGCTCGCCGATCTGCGCAATCATCGCGAACGCAACGGTGGTCGCGGCGCCAAACGGTATCCAACCGAATTCCTGCTGCTCCTGACCGGTAAACTTTAATAGCTGTGGAATTGCGCTGTGATCTTTGATCAGTACGGCGGTGTATGGCAACGCCAGCAGGAGCAGCCATAGCGGTTGGGTCCACAATTGCAGCCGGTTGATATTGGTAATGCCGTAGGTGACTAGCGGAATGATGACCACCGCGCTGATCAAATGCGCGAATGCCAGCGGAATATGGAAATACAGCTCAAGCGCCAGCGACATGATCGACGCTTCGAGGGCGAACAGCGTGAAAGTAAACGACGCGTAGATCAGCGAAGTCATGGTCGAGCCAATGTAACCAAAGCCGGCGCCGCGCGTCAGCAGATCCATATCGACATTATATTTGGCTGCGTAATAGGCGAGCGGAAAGCCGGTCAGGAAGATAACCAGACCCACTGCCAGTATTGCCAGACAGGCATTGCTGAAGCCGTAGGTAATAGTTAGCGAACCGCCGATCGCCTCCAGTACCAGAAATGAAATGGAACCGAAAGCGGTATTGGCGACGCGAAATTCCGACCATTTGCGAAACGAGCGCGGCGCAAAACGCAGCGCGTAGTCCTCCAGCGTTTCATTGGCGACCCAGGCGTTGTAATCGCGGCGGATATTAAAGATGCGCTGTTGGCGCAGCTCTCCCATGGGCAACTCCAGACGGTAATCGATTGCTAATTATTAATTTGCGGTTATCCGTAACCTCATGGGGAAGCTAATGCAATTGGCGAGCCCATCCGTCGATGGCTTGTTATTTGGCCCATTTTTTACGCCGCTGAAGTTTTAGCGCACTTCAATGGTGCGAATGCAGTTCGCTCGTCTCGTTTTTGGGCATATCTATTAAAAATTCATACGAGTCGCAGCTTTTCAATTGCGGAAGTTTTCCGCTATCGATTTTTAATCTACTGGTTTTCGATTTATGAACGGTGTGACTACCGTTCGTATACGTCATTTGACGCATTGTGATGCAAGACCCGTAAGCCATTTAATGAGGACGTGAAAAATATTAAGCGGCGTTATGCGCGTCGATGCCGATCGCGATACGTCAACTGACAGAAAATATTGGCCAAGGAGTTTTAATCGATGAGAAAACCAGTAATGGCAGCACAACAACATCGCAGAATACGTAAACGTTCGGCGAGTGCAATCGCAACGGCGCTGGCTTTAAGTTTCGGCGCTAACCAACTGGTCCACGCCGGAGCGACCATCAGTTCGGGAGAGGATCAATCGGTGAGTGTGGGCTTCGGTCTGCGCACCAGCTTTACCAGTGCCGAAGACGCCGCACCGGATGGCGATGGCCGCAGTAAGGATTTCAATCTCGATAGCATCCGTCTCTATATGGGTGCGCAACTGAACAAATACATCAAAGCCACGTTCAATACCGAGAAAGAGAGCGACGGCACGATACAAGTGATCGATGCGATCGCGCAATTCGAACCGATGGACGAATTCAACGTGTGGATGGGGCAGATGCTGCCGCCGAGCGATCGCTCCAACCTTGATGGTCCGTACTACATGCTGGCGTGGAATTACCCCGGCCTGGTCTCGGCTTATCCGAGTTACGCGGTCGGCCGCGATAAAGGCCTGCTGGCGTGGGGTAAGGTGTTCGATAAAAAGCTGGTGTATTCGGTCGGCGGTTTCGAAGGCCACAACAATCAGGCGGGTCTGTCCAGCGAGTCGGACAATTTATTGTACGCAGGCCGCCTGGCGATCAACCTGTGGGAGCCGGAACTGGCGCCAGCGTATTACACCGGCAGCACGTATTTCGGTGCGGCGGATATCTTCACGATCGGTTTAGTGGCGCAGCATCAGAGCGATGGCGTCGGCACGGCGGCGACCAAAGGCGATTACAACGCCTACAACGTCGATGTGCTGCTGGAAACTAAAGATACCGGCTCGGGTTCGCTGACCCTGGAAGGCGCGTATTACAAAACCGATACCGACGACACGGTGGATGTGCCGTCCGACATCGGCCCGAAGAATGCCGGTGGCCTGACGCAGGGCAAATCGTATCTGCTGGGTGCTGCGTATCTGTTTCCGCAGCAGGTGGGCATGGGTAAATTTCAGCCGTACGTGCGTTTCCTGAAGTTCGATCGCGACGAGGTGGTCGGCACCGGTTCCGACGCGGCGCCGCAGCAATTCAGTGGCGACTTCAAGCAGTATGACATCGGCATCAACTACGTGATCGCGGGCCCGAATGCCAAGATCAGTGCAACGTACACCGAGTACAAGCCCGATGACGACGGCGTCGCCGACAACAAGGATACCAACGCGTTTGTGTTGGGCGTACAGCTGCAGTTCTGACGAGAAGGGGCGTAGCCCCTTCTTAGTTGTTAGTTGCTGGTTGTTAGTTATTAGTTAAATACTCGGTGGAAACGTCGCGGCAGGAAATCTTTAACTAGCAACTAAGAACCAACAACTAACAACTGTGTTAACCCGCTCCTGGGTAGCATTGCGAGGCAGTTACTGCCTCGCCCTTTTTTAGAATCGCTTTTTAATTTTTAAATTAACAATCCCGATATTAAATTTGGAGAACCGCTATGGAAAAACGTCGATCATTTGTTAAAAAATTAAGCGCGATTGCCGTCGGTGTTGCATTGACCGTCGGCAGCAGTTCAGTGCTATTTGCCGCCGATAAGGAGACTATCAAAGTCGGCATTTTGCATTCGTTGTCGGGCACTATGGCGATCAGCGAAAGTGTCTTGAAAGATGTCGATCTGATGGCCATCGAGGAAATCAACGCCAAGGGCGGCGTGTTAGGTCGTAAATTAGAGCCCATCGTTGTCGACCCCGCTTCGAACTGGCCACTGTTCGCCGAGAAAGCGCGGCAATTGCTGACTCAAGATAAAGTCGCGGTGACGTTCGGCTGCTGGACCTCGGTATCGCGTAAATCGGTGTTGCCGGTTTACGAAGAATTAAACGGTCTGCTGTTCTATCCGGTACAGTACGAGGGCGAAGAATTATCGAAAAACGTGTTTTACACCGGTGCGGCGCCCAACCAGCAGGCGATTCCGGCAGTGGAATATCTGCTGAGTAAAGAGGGCGGCGCCGCGAAGCGATTCGTATTGCTCGGTACCGATTATGTGTATCCGCGCACCACCAACAAAATTTTGCGGGCGTTCCTGCATTCGAAGGGCATCGAAGATAAGGATATCGACGAGAAATACACGCCGTTCGGCCACAGCGATTATCAAACTATCGTCGCCGATATCAAGAAGTTTGCAGCCGGCGGTAAAACCGCCGTGGTATCGACGATCAACGGCGACTCCAACGTGCCGTTCTACAAAGAACTCGGCAACCAGGGTTTGAAAGCGAAAGACATTCCGGTGGTGGCATTCTCGGTCGGTGAAGAAGAGTTGCGGGGCGTCGATGCCAAACCGTTGGTGGGGCAACTCGCCGCCTGGAACTATTTCATGTCGCTGAAAAATCCAGCCAATGATGCCTTCAAGAAAAAATGGGCCGATTATGCCAAGGCAAAAAATCTGACTAGCGCGAGCAAGCCGTTGACCAACGATCCGATGGAGGCCAGCTACATCGGTATCAATATGTGGAAGCAGGCGGTTGAAAAAGCCGGTACTACCGATGTCGATGCAGTGATCAAGGCGATGGCGGGTCAGAAGTTCGATGCGCCGTCCGGCTTTGTCTCCGAGATGGACGAGAAAAACCATCATCTGCATAAGCCGGTATTTATCGGCGACGTGCGCGCCGATGGTCAATTCAGTGTTGTGTGGAAAACGCCGGGCCCGATCAAGGCCGAACCCTGGAGCCCGTTCATCCCGGAAAACAAAGGCAAGAAAGACGAACCGGAAAAGAAGTAAGCGTCTAGCGAATGGGGCCGGATTGTTTGCTCGATCCGGCCCCATTGGCATGGAAATGGCAAAGGCTGGTAGCCAGTTGTTCGTTGTTGGTTATTAGTTGTTAGTAAGTGCGATTTGTCGATTTGAAATTCGCTGGCTCGTAGGTCGGACTGTAGGTCGGACTTCAGTCCGACAAGGCCGTAATGCCGAAACTGCTGTCGGACTGAAGTCCGACCTACAGACCGAGTTATGGAATGAG
>DATIED010000463.1:0-2335 GCA_035455965.1 Spongiibacteraceae bacterium | reverse complement strand
GATCAAAAAACTATTGGCCGACACATAGGGCGTGTTGGGTTGCAGCCCTTCGAGAATCTCCGTGAGCGTGCCGTCGCTGGTACCGACTTTGACAGGACGCGCTTCATAGGTGGTGTTATTGGCGCTAAATACCACGGTCTTGCCATCGAGCGTTTGCAGCGCGCTCGATTGCACGGCCAACGCGACCGGCCGTTCGCTTAACGTGAGCTCGCCGGTCACGTATAAACCCGGTGTCCATAAACCTTTGCTGTTATCCAATAACACGCGCGCCGATCGGCTTTGCGTGGTGGCGCTGCCCAAGGCGGACAGCCACACCACTTTACCGGTACTGGTCGGGCCGCCATCGGCCGCGCGCACCGCAACTTCTTGTCCGACTTTTACCTGCGCCATATCGCGCGCGAATAGCGAGAGATCGACCCATACCGTGGCGAGATCGGTAATCGTGAACAAGACATGTTCGGCCACCGACTCGCCGGTGTTGACGTTGCGCGCGGTGATGGTACCGGCCAGCGGCGCTTTGATGGCGTAGGTTTGTAAACTGTCGTTGCTCTCGATGGTGGCCAGCACAGCGCCGGCTTGTACCGCATCGCCGAGCGTTTTATGCACTGATTTCACCACGCCGGGAAAACGTGCAATCACGGTGCGCGTGCGTTCGGCATTCGCTTGCACGACGCCATACAGCGACAGCGTTTCTTTCAGCGAAGCGGGGCCGGCAGTGCTAATCGCGATGCCCGCGTTGCGCGCGGCCGTCGCATCGATCGACACCTTGGCTGCGGCTGGCGCTGCTTGAGCGGACGGTGCGACTGATGCGGTTTTTTCGCGAGTTTCTTTGATCGGTTTTTTTTCGGCGGTAGAATTCGATTCGCCACAGCCGGCGAGCCCGAGCAACATGGTCAATATCAATAACAATCCAGAATTGTTCATGGGCAGCCTCTTAAAATGAGTTTTGAGCCAGCGGCTCATTGGTCAGGCGCTCGATTTCAGCGAGCAGACGGTGATAGGTCGCGGCGGCCGCGATGGCTTCGCGTTGCAGGACTAACAATTCGCGTTGTGCATCGGCCAATTCCAAATAGGAAAAGCGCCCGCGCTCATAGCCGGTTTGTGTTTGCGCCAAGGCGGCTTCGGCCTGCGGTATCAACTGCTCGCACAAACTCGCGACCTCTGCGCGCGCTTGTTGCAAGCCCTGATAAAACTCGAACAAGGCAGCCTGCGCGTTGATAAACGCGGCTTGTTCCTCGACCTGCACTTGATCGCGACGAATACCGGCTGCGCGAATCGCGCCTTGATTGCGATTGGCGATCGGGATCGGCATCGACACATTCACCACCAGGCCCGTATCGCCGGTTTCTTCAAAACGGCGCAGACCGCCGCCGACGGTGACATTCGATTTCGCTTCGGCTTTCGCCAGTTGCCATTCGGCATCGCGCAGGCGTGCCTCGTTGGCAAAGCGTAAGAAATCCGGATTGGATTTGAGTTTCGCCATCAACTCTTCGAAATTCGCCACCGGCGGCAAATCGAATAAATCCGCTTTGGCGTCGCCGAAACCCGGCTCGGTGCTGCCCCATAACGCGGCCAGCCGCCGATGTGCGCTCAACAAGGTTTGCAGCGCTTGTTTTTCTTCGAGACGGGTACGACCGAGCGCAATGCTGGCGCGACTTTTTTCCGCTTCCGGGGAGCGCGCCGCGGCGACGCGCTGACTAATCTCCGCCAGGGTTTTATCGGTTAACTCGGAGGCGCGGCGTGCCAGCAGTAACTGTTGTTGTTGCTCGGCGACATCGATAAATCGACGCGTTACTTCCGCCAATACATCGAGCTGTTGTGCCTCGCGCTCGAACGACACCGCACTGCGGCCAAAACTGGCCACATCGATACGTCGATTGCGTTGGCCGCCGAGCTCGATCACTTGACTGAGCGTTAGCGTGGATTCGAGCGAACTGGTACCGCGCAAACTGCCGCGTCCGCCGAAATTTTCCAGTGTCACGCCGAGTTCGGGGTTGGGCCGTAAACCGGCTTGCGCGATACGCGCGTCGGCGGCGCGCACAGCGTAGTCGGCACTTTGCAATTCCGGATTGCGCAACAGCGCGGCCGAAAGTGCAGCGGCGAGCGTCAGTTCGCCGCGCGGCTCAAAAAATTCCGCCGCGTAAGCAGCGGAAGCACATAAGTAAACGATTGAGGCAAGCAGAGCAAAAGCCCCGCTCGATGCAAAGCAGGGGCGCGCGAACAGGCAAAACATAAAAATCTCCCACGAAAAATCGCAATCACCGCGCAGGGCGCGGCGACAGAATCAAAGCAGTGCGGGAGTTAGAGCGGCGGTGCGCGCGGTAGCGCTGAGGAG
>DATIED010000462.1:0-3881 GCA_035455965.1 Spongiibacteraceae bacterium | reverse complement strand
AACGTCGCTTCGTTTTTAGTGTCGATCGCTTGCAGCGTATCGAGCCCTGCGTGGCTGCTGAACAATCCTTCCATATTGGTCGAGTAAATCGTTATCGCCAGGCTCGCCACTTTAATCGACTGACTCCAGTTAAAGCCGGCCGGCACGCCATCGGCTCCAGCCGAGACCATGCCCGGTTTGCGGCTGACACCGTCCCAGCGCGCCAGGTGATCCATACCGACATCGTGCGCGGCATCGCGCTCGATAACATCGGTGAACACAATCGCATCGATATCGGAGCTATCCTGCAAGGTCTTGGCAGTAGTCAGCATCACCGCGCGCCACGTGGCCGGATCGACGCGGCCGGTGGTTGGGTCATACATATCGCCATAGGTGCGAATCGCCTGATTCCAGGCATTCTCGAAAACATAGCTCGGCGCAATTTGATAGCCATGTTTCTCCAGATAGACTTTCACCATCTCATCGATGCGGCCCGCTGCTTTTTGTAGATAGAAGCGCGTCGGCTCGCCGCTGACGTTGGCAGTGGCGATCACCAGTTTTTTCGGAGGCTTCTGCTGCAATAGTGGCTTATTGATTTCGAATGGATAAACCGTAGGGTTGTAACCGCTGGTGGTGCTGCACGCCGCGAAGACAACGACAGTCAGGTAAAGAGCGGCACGGTTTAGCGATCGTAACAGGGGAAGCAATACAGGGTTGAACAAGGTGTGTAACATTAACGAGGGTTCCAATGCCGTGGGCCAAATGCCGAGGGTCGTTTCGCGGCACATTCTAACGCCGGGTCGGCTGGCTGAGAAGGGACATGCAAACAGAAGCAGCATTACCGTTGCATTACACGCAGCATGGCGTCGATGGCGAATGGGTTTTGCTATTACATGGCCTGTTCGGTTCTGGCGACAATCTCGGCGCACTGGCCAAGGTCCTGGCAGCGGAGTTTCGCGTACTGACCATCGATCTACGCAATCACGGTCGCTCGCCGCATAGCTCGAGCATGAGTCAAACCGCGATGGCCGCCGATATCCTCGCACTGCAGGACAAGCTTGGCATTGCCAATGCGCATCTGGTCGGCCATTCGCTGGGCGGCAAGGTGGCGATGCAGGTGGCGCTGAATAATCCCGAGCGGGTAGCTCGTCTCGTGGTCGCCGATATCGCGCCGGTCGATTACCCGCCGCATCACCAGGATATTTTTGCCGGCCTGCAGGCGGTCGACCTCGCACGTTTAAAACAGCGCGGCGATGCCGATGCACCATTGGCGCAATTCGTCGCCGAGTTGCCGGTGCGGCAGTTTTTATTAAAGAGCTTGTATCGCGACGAGACCGGTTTCCACTGGCGTTTTAACTTACCGGTATTGCTGGCCAGCTATAAAGAATTGTTAGCCGCGCCATCCGGTACGCCATTTCGCGGGCCTACATTATTTATCAAGGGCGAGTTATCGAATTACATTGTCCCCGAGTACGAAGCAAAAACGCGCAGGCTGTTTCCGAATTTCACTTTCAAAATGATCGCCGGTACCGGCCATTGGTTACATGGCGAAAAGCCGCTGGTGTTTAATAAACTGGTACAGCAGTTCCTGATGAGTTAACGGCTCCCTTTTTGTCTTTTATTGCTAGCCCCTATACTGCATATTCGCTGGCACTGATCGTGACGGCGCGTTGACCGATTGCTCTTTTCAGAACACTGGATACGCACTTGTTTAATACGCTGCTACAGCTGCGTCCGGCCAATGCGAAAGAATCCAACGGGAAGGCGGCATTGAAGTTGTTGCTACAAAGAAGTTCTGAAAAGAGTAGTGGTCAACGTGCCTACCCACGAATAAAAGCCGCAGGCAAAAAAAACCGAAAACCCTCTTGCGAAGATTTCCGGCGCCCCCAATCCGGGGTATACGACTTACGACCTGACTTGCGAACTACTACTGGCTGTTGCGGCCAAAATTACTTCGCGACATCCCAGCGCTGAAACGCTCGAACGCGCTTTTCCAACAAAACTTATTTACCCTGTGCCCTGAAGAAGGGAATCACGTATTTGCCGATATTGCGAATAGTGTCGAGCTGCGCCCATTGCGGTACCGAACCCATCTGGCAAATAAACAAAATTTCATCGGCGCCGGCTTCGATCAAACGGCCAACATAATTGCGGCAATCCTCGACCGAACCGTAAGCGTGGTTTGGATTGAGCAATGCCATGCCAGGATCGCTGAAATCGACAGTGACCTTCTCCGATGCGAAACTGGTTTCGATCGTTTCGTTGTGCGTCGTCTGCATGATCAACTTGCCGCTGCCGTCGCGCGTGATCAAATTGTCGTCCTGCCATTTGGTCGGATCGGGTTTTGGGCCACCGGTGTACCAGTGCGCCAACGACTCCATGAAATAACGCTGACCTTTGATACCGATATTGCGCGCCTTGGCATCGTCGTCGAGTACGATGGTCGGGCACAGCGCTGCCAAATGTTGAGTCGGGCGGAAGCCGACCTGATCTTCCGGTTTGCGATTGGCCCACGCTTCGCGATACACCGCATTTTTCTTCGCGACATCTTCCGGACCGCCGAAGCCCAATACCAGGCAGCCCATGCCGCGCGAACCGGCGCGCACCAGCGTCTCGGTATTGGTGACGGCGAGATACAGCGGCGGGTGCGGATCCTGATACGGTTTCGGATGAATCGGCCGGCGCGGAATCTTCACGTACTTGCCGTCGTGCTCGATTTCGTCCTGCGTCATGATTTTCGGAATCAGATACATCGCCTCGTCGATCATCGGCTGCAATTCGGCCAGATCGTAGCCGAAGCTGCCGGCCTCCTGCTGCGTGCCGCCTTTGCCCATGCCGAAATGCACGCGGCCCTTCGATAGCAGATCGAGCGTGGCGACGCGCTCGGCGACTTTGATCGGATGGTTCATCGCCGGCGGCAGACATACCACGCCGTGGCCGATGCCGATGCGAGTGGTTTTGCCGGCGATGAACGCCAAAAAGGTTTCCGGCGCGCTCATATGTGCGTAGTTGGAGAGCGCGGTATGCTCGACGGCCCATACGGTATCGAAGCCCATCTGCTCGGCCAGCATTACCTGTTCGACGCAGTCGTCGAAAATCTGGCGGTCGCCGGCGCGCGAACTATCGGTGGTCTGCGCTTCGTAAATCAGGGAAAATTTCATCGTCTATCGTTCCTCTATCTATACCGGATCAGCAAATCTTGATTTACCTCTCCCATTACAATGGGGAGGCAAGTTCGTGCTCTGACTCGCCTCCCCTGCGCAGCAGGGCCCATAGGGCCTAAAGGGAGGTGCTGAGCGCAGCGAAGCGGAGGGGTCGGTCGCAGCACGACGTTAAATCCGTGCGCGGTTCCGGCTGCCCCTCTGTCGCTTCGCGTCATCTCCCTGTTCCATAAGGAGCGCAAGTTGTAGAGAGGTTAGTATGGTGCGCTCGTCCCATAGCGGCATCGTCAATTTTAGGTAGCCGGTTTTTGACGGGTGCGCGATGGGCGAGGCCCGGTGTAATACGGAAAGGCGGTGCGATGGATAGCGGTATGGTACGCTGCGGCGCGTTCGCCGATGGGGACTCTTGCTACTGGGAACAACTGGTTCTATGCAAATGATGGAAATCACGCAGTACAGCGCGCTACTCGACGAGCTCTACGAGGGCCCGTTTGAGCCGTATCCGTTTCAATCGTTTTTGAGCCAGCTGCGCGCTGCACTATCTCTCAACTACGCCACCGTGCTGATGCGGCCGCCCGATGTCGCCGACGATGGCTTGATTCTGAGCAGCGGCGACAATCTCGCGCCGACCAATGTCGATCTGGCCGAGCAGTCGGCGGCTTACACCTATCATTATTACGCCATCGATCCGCTCAATAATCCGCCACTCAATAAAGTCATTTTGATCGACGATGTGATTCC
>DATIED010000461.1:0-7451 GCA_035455965.1 Spongiibacteraceae bacterium | reverse complement strand
CGACACCATGCCCATATTGACGAATACGTAGACAAAAAATGTCAGCACCATGCTGCCCGCCAGCAGACGACCGAAACAATGCTGCGCGTGCAACGCGATCCATATGCCACGTGCAATTATCAACAAATACAGCGCCAATAGAAACAATACGCCGCGTAGCCCCCATTCCTCGGACAACACGGCGATGATGAAATCGGTGTGGCCTTCGGGCAGAAAATCGAGATGCGACTGTGTGCCCAGCAACCAGCCCTTGCCGAAAAAACCGCCGGACCCGATCGCTGTTTTCGATTGAATAATATTCCAGCCGGCCCCCAGTTTATCCTGCTCGGGATCGAACATGGTGAGAATGCGCTGGCGCTGGTAATCGTGCAGCACATATTCCCACAGCGGATAAGCCGCCGCAGCAGCAGCAGCCACTGCAGCCGCCAGATAGCGCCAGCTCAACCCGGCCAAAAACAATACGAACGAACCGGCCGCCGCAATTAAAATCGCAGTCCCCAGATCCGGCTGCGCGGCGACCAGCAAGGTCGGAATAAACACGATCGCCAATGCCGCCAGCGTGAACTTGAGGCGCGGCGGTATGGTGCGGCCGGCGAGATACCAGGCCACCGCCATCGGCACCACTAATTTCATAATTTCGGACGGCTGGAACTGAAAACCGCCGATGTTGAGCCAGCGGCGCGCGCCTTTTGCATGCGTGCCCAGCAACGGCACCAAGATCAGCAAACCCAGGCCGATAATATACGCCCACGGCGCGAGCCTTTTGATGCGCTCCAAATCCAGTTGCGCAATAAAAAACATAATTGCGTAAGCGATCAAAAAGAAGCGACCCTGCCGATATAACGTGCCGATACTTTGCCCGCTGGCGCTGTACAACACGACCAGACCGAACGCTGTCAAAATAAGAAATAATCCCAGCAGCGGCAGATCGACATGCCATCGTTCGAACAGGCTGCGCCGCTGATGCAACTGTGCGGTACCGGCCGGCATCTGGCGAATGAAATCACCGTACTTCATTACAAAGCTCCATCGCTATTTGCACAGCTCTATCATCAATTACGCAGCCTTATCACCCATTACAAAATTTCAGCACCAATTACCAAACCATATCGCTATTCGAGCACGCCATCGCCGTCGCCACCCTCGGTGGGTACGGCATTGGGTTGATGATCCGCTCCCAGCAAATAAGTGTCGATCACTTTGCGCGCAATCGGTGCGGCGGTAGAGGCGCCATGCTCGCCGTTTTCGACCAGCACGGCGATTGCGATCTGCGGGTTTTCCACCGGCGCAAACGCGATGAACAGAGCGTGATCGCGTCTGCGCTTGGCGACCTGCGAAGCGTCGTATTTAATCCCTTGCGCATAACCGACCACCTGCGCGGTACCGGTTTTACCGGCCATGTGATAACTCAGCGTTTTGCCCATCACCTTGGCCGTGCCGCGCTCGCCATGCACGACCTCTTGCATGCCGTCGATGACCACATCCCACACTTCCGGGGCCAGATTGATATGTTGCGTGGCGGGCACCGGCAGCGGCTGGTCGTCGACGCTCTGCACGAGCCGCGGCTCGTAGCGCACGCCGCGATTGGCGATCGCGGCGGTCGCTAGCGCCAGTTGCAGCGGCGTCGCCGACATATAGCCCTGACCGATACCGGCGCTAAGAGTTTCGCCGGGGAACCATGCCATTTTTTTAGTTTTGCGTTTCCATTCGCGCGAGGGCAGTACGCCGCCATTCTCGTGCGTGTTGTCGATGCCAGTCGGCGCGCCAAAACCAAACTGCATCGTGAAGTCGTGCAAGCGATCGATATTCAGCTTGTGCGCCAGATCGTAAAAATACACATCGCACGATTGCGCGATGGCCGCTTTCACATCGACCGAACCATGCCCACCCTTGCGCCAATCGCGATAGAAGCGCGAATCGTTGGGTAGCTGATACCAACCGGGATCGCTGATGCGCGTCGATGGGGTCACCACGCCATACGACAAACCCGCCAGCGCAAAAAAAGGTTTCATCGTCGAACCGGGCGGATAAGCGCCCTGCAGCGCGCGATTGAACAGCGGCATGTCCGGCGAATCGCGCAGCTCTTTATAGGCTGTCGCGCTGATGCCGGTGACAAATAAATTCGAATCGAAATCCGGCGCGCTAACCAATGCAAGGACGCCGCCGGTGCGCGGATCGATAGCCACCACCGCGCCGCGATTGTCGCCGAGCGCCTCCTGCGCTACCTGCTGTAACTTGGCATCGAGATACAGCTTGATATTTTTACCGGACAGCGGCTCGCTGCGCTCCAGGACGCGCAGCACGCGGCCGCGCGCATTGGTTTCGACATTCTGATAGCCGACCCTGCCGTGCAACTGCTCTTCATAAAAACGTTCGACGCCGATTTTGCCGACGTAATGCGTGCCGCTGTAATTGGTCGGGTCCAGCGTTTTCAGTTCTTTTTCGCTGATACGTCCGACATAGCCCAGCGCGTGCGCGAACAGCGGGCCCTGCGGATAACTGCGCACGAACTCGGCCTCCACTTCGACACCCGGCAAGCGATAACGATTGATGGCCAGAATTGCGATTTCTTCTTCGGTTAACCGAAAGCGCAGCGGCACCGATTGATAGGGCCGGCGATCCTCGAGCCGCTCTTTAAACTTCGCGACGTCGTCGTCATCGATCGGCAATAACGTGCGCAACAGCTCCAACGTTTGATCGAGCTTGCCGGCCACTTCCTTGGTAATAGTCAGACTGTAACTCGGCGCATTATCCGCCAGCACGACGCCATTGCGATCAAAAATCAGACCGCGTTTCGGCGCGATCGGTTGCAGCTGCACGCGATTGCGGTCGGATTCGGTGCGATATTTTTCGTATTGATGAATCTGCAAATCGAAATAGCGGTAGATCAGCACGCCGATCAATACCAGTACGATAAACGCCGACACCAGCATGCGCGCGCCGAACACGCGCACTTCTTTGTAGGGGTCTTTAAGGGTTAGCCGCGCTGCCATTAGGTTCGCACCGTTTCAACGGTGGTACGGATGATTATTATTGATAGTCCACGCGCGATAAATCTGCTCGGCCAGCACCACCCGCACCAACGGATGCGGCAAGGTCAGCGCCGACAGCGACCAGCGCTGTTCGGCGCGCGCCAGACATTCGCTCGCCAAACCGTCGGGACCGCCGACCAGCAAACTGATGTTATCGCCGTGCATTTGCCAGTTGCGCAGCGCCAGCGCCAAACTTTCGGTGGACACACTTTTCCCCAATACATCCAGCGCGATGACAGTATCGCGCGCAGCGACAGCCGCGAGCATCGCCGCGCCCTCCTGCTGTGTCGCGCGCGCGACATCGGCATTCTTGCCGCGTTTTGCCAGCGCAATTTCGCGAATTTCAAAATTAATTTCCGTCGGCAGGCGCTTGCGGTATTCGCTGACGCCTGCCTCGACCCAATCGGGCATGCGCGTGCCGACCGCGATCACACTAATACGCATCGATACGAAAGTCCTGCAACACAATTCCGCAAAAACCGGAGAGCGATAATCATTGCAACTTCACTGCTGCGACGGAGCGGTTGCAGCCGGCAGCGACCACATGCGCTCCAAATCGTAAAACGCGCGCGTCTCCGGCAACATCACGTGCAACACCACATCGCCGAAATCGACCAGCACCCACTCGCCATCCTGCACGCCCTCGATGCCCAACACCGTCGCACCGCGTTTCTTCACTTCGGCAGCGGCATTTTGGGCCAACGATTTTACTTGGCGATTGGACGTACCGCTGCAAAAAATCATGCAATCGGCAACGTTCGTCAATTTCTGCACATCGAGCGCGATAATTTCACGGCCTTTTAAATCTTCGAGGGCATCAACGATAATTTTTTTCAGTTCATCGGTCGTCATGGGCAACGGTTGGTTCTCATTGGGGAAATCGATAGAGCGCGTGTTCGCGAATAAAGCGCCACACCGCATCGGGCACCAGATAGCGCGGCGAGCGACCGGCGCCGATCTGCGCACGAATATCGGTCGCCGCGATCGGCAGTGGCGTCAACTCAACCACCACGATAGCGCCGCAGGTTTGTTGTTGCAGCGCCGTCGATTCGGCGCGGCGCGTCTGCAATAATTCGGCGAGTTCGCCGCTGTTCGGCAGTACGCAATTCGGTCGCGCCATCACCACGATATGCGCGAGCTGCAATAATTCGCGCCACCGATGCCAGCTCTCGAGCTCGGCAAAGGCATCGGCGCCCATAATTAAACTGAGCGAATAATGCGCGCCCAACTCGGCCCGCAATTCGCTCAGCGTATCGAAGGTATACGATGGTCCCGCGCGCTGCAGTTCGCGCGCATCGGCGCATAATTGCGTCTCGTCGGCCAGCGCCAGTTCGAGCATCGCTAAGCGCTGCGGCGCGCTTGCGCCCGGCGCGGCGCGATGCGGCGGCCGATGGCAGGGCACCAGACGAATTTGCTCGAAACCTAAGCGCTCGCGCAACTCGAGCGCCGAGCGCAGGTGGCCGATATGAATGGGATCGAAGGTCCCGCCCAGCATCGCGATGCTAGGCAGCACTGAGTCCGCCTAAAACGAGCGCGCTACCGATATGCAAAACACGCGCGCCTATTTTGCTAGTGCGCATTCTATTCACGTCCATCTTATTAGCGCTTTTTCTATTCACGAACGTGGCCATCGCCGAGCACCACGTATTTCTGCGAGGTTAATCCCTCCAGACCTACCGGTCCGCGCGCGTGAATTTTATCGGTGGAAATACCGATTTCGGCGCCGAGACCATATTCGAAACCATCGGCAAAACGCGTCGAAGCGTTGATCATCACCGAGCTGGAGTCAATCTCGCGCAGAAAGCGGCGACCGCGCGAGTAATCCTCGGTGACGATGCTATCGGTGTGTTGCGAGCTGTAGGTGTTGATATGTTCGATCGCCTGGTCGATGCCATCGACTACGCGAATCGATAAAATCGGTGCCAGGTATTCGGTGCGCCAATCCTCTTCGGTAGCCGCAGCGACATTCGCCAAACCGGCGCTCGCTAAAATCGCGCGAGTCTGTTCGCAACCGCGTAACTCCACACCCTTTTCAACCAGCGCGAGCCCCAGGCGCGGCAGAATTTGCGCTGCGAGAGAGCTGGCCACCAACAATGTTTCCAGCGTATTGCAGGTGCCATAACGCTGTGTTTTCGCATTCATGGCGATATTGAAGGCTTTGTCCAGATCGGCACCGTCGTCGATATAGACGTGGCAGATCCCATCGAGATGCTTGATGACCGGCACCCGCGCGTCGCGCGAAATTCGCTCGATCAAGCCTTTGCCGCCGCGCGGCACGATCACGTCGACAAACTCCGGCATCGCGATCAGTTCGCCGACCGCGGCGCGATCGGTGGTCTCGATCACCTGCACCGCAGTCTCCGGCAGACCGACCGCTGTCAAACCTTTCCGCACGCAGGCCGCGATGGCCTGATTGGAGTTAATGGCTTCGGAGCCGCCGCGCAGAATAGTGGCGTTGCCGGATTTCAAACACAGACTGGCGGCTTCGACGGTAACATTGGGGCGCGATTCGTAGATGATGCCGATCACGCCGAGCGGTACCCGCATGCGGCCGACCTGGATGCCGCTGGGGCGATAGACTAAATCGGTGATGGCGCCGATCGGATCGGGCAGCGCGGCGACCTGGCGCAGGCCTTCGATCATGCCATCGATACCTTTGGTTTTTAATTCGAGGCGATCCAACAGGGCGGCATCGAGGCCATTGCCCGCGCCGCGCTCCATGTCGATGCGGTTGGCCGCCAGCAGATTGTCGCGATCGTTCGCCAGCGCATCGGCGATGGCCAGCAGAGCGCGGTTCTTCAGCGCGGTATCGGCGCGCGCCAATATGCGCGAAGCCTGCCGCGCTTTGCCGCCGACGCTCTGCATATAGGCTTTGATATCCATGAATCGCTCTGCTTAATGAATGGGTTACCGGAGTGGAGCCGCGATTATACCCCAGACCGCATGCGAATCAGACCCTCCTGACTGACCGATGCCACCAACTCGCCGTCGCGCCGGTAAATACGTCCCAGACTGAAGCCGCGGGAATTCGACGCCGACGTGCTTTCGAGCTCGTACAACAACCATTCGTCGACGCGAAATGGCCGATGAAACCAAATCGCGTGATCGATAGTCGCGATCTGCAGGCCCGGTGTCAGAAAGCTGGTGCTATGCGGTCGCAGCGAGGTCACCAGAATATTGTGGTCCGACGCGAATGCCAGCAATTGCTGGTGCACGGCGAGATCGTCGCTGGCTACCGGCGCCGCGGCGCGCAGCCAGATATAACTGTGCGCGGGCAGCGGCTGCGGATTATTGAAATCGACCGGATCGACCGGCCAGTGTTCGATCGGCCACTCGATGGGTGTGCGCGATTCGGGGGGAATGCCGCGCATATCGACCTGCGCGGCGGCATATAGCTCAGACTCGCTCTTCAAACCCTCGGGACCGGGCACCGTCGGCATGCGGCTCTGGTGATCGAAGCCGGCTTCGCCTTTTTGATACGACAGCTGACAACTGAAAATGGCGGCGCCGTGCTGACGTGCAGTGACGCGACGGGTCAAAAAGCTCTTGCCCTCGCGAATCAGCTCGACATCGTAGATCACCGCCCGCGCCGGATCGCCGGGGCGCATAAAATAAGCATGCATCGAGTGTAAAACGAAGGCTGGAGTTATCGTCTGCTGCGCGGCGCTCATCGCCTGCGACAAAACCTGACCGCCGTACAAGCGCACGCCGGAGCCCCAGTTGCCGTAGCCGCGAAATAAATTGTCGTCGAGCCGCTCGAGACAATTTGCCTGAATGACTTCTGCTAATACAGCGCTCAAGCTACAACTCCCATACGATGTCTCCCGCAATAGTGTTCAAGCATGCTAACGCCAATGGGTTCCGACCGGGAAATGAATTCGCTAAAGGTGGAGCGCCCCTGTGGTCTGCAATCGTGCGCTCAAGCGCGCTCGCGCCGCGCCGCATCGCCGCCGACCAGCGATAGCGTGCGTTGATAGGCCAACTGCAGCACGCGCGCATCATTGCTGGCGCGATGCCGGCCCAGCGCCAACTCCCGCTCGACGGCGTCCTTCGTGGCCGACCACAATTGCAACTGCTCTTCGCTAAGCAGTGCGCGTAAGGTATCGAGCCGAAATTTAATACGCAGATCGGCGCATTCGAACAGTAACGCCAACCAGCTTTGATCGTTACCCCAGGCATCGGAATAGACCGTGAGGCCGGCGAGATGATCATTGAGAAACTGCGCGACTTCGAATGCGCTGCGGCCATTTTTTTGTAATTGCGCGCGCGAAATACCGTGCAACTGCTCGGCTTCGTCATTCCATTCCAACCACTCGGCTTCGGGTCGAATCAAGCGACAATGACTGCGCCCATCGGGCAGCACGAACCCCACTTCGACCGGATAACTGCCGCGCCCGAAACCCGATGCCTCGACATCCA
>DATIED010000460.1:0-6082 GCA_035455965.1 Spongiibacteraceae bacterium | reverse complement strand
GCCAGCACGCCGAAGACTTACTGGCTCTGCTGACGCCGATTGCGAAAGGTTTTATGACCGAAACAGGTTTAGAGGCGGCGAGCCTCGGCGTGCAAATCTTCGGTGGCCACGGCTATATTCGCGAGTGGGGCATGGAGCAGAATTTACGCGATGCGCGTATCGCCACCATTTACGAAGGTACCACCGGTATTCAGGCGCTCGATCTGCTGGGCCGCAAAGTATTGGGCAGCGGTGGCAAATTACTGATCAACTTTATCGAAGAGATCAATCGATACACCGCTGCGCAAAAAGATAACTCGGCGCTACAGGAGTTTATCGGTCCGCTCGACGCTCTCGCACAGGAGTGGGGCGCATTGACCGCGGCCATCGGCGGCAAGGCGATGCAAAATGCCGACGAGGCCGGCGCTGCGTCGGTGGATTATCTGTGGTATTCCGGGTATGTGGTGCTGGCATTTTTCTGGGCGCGTATGGCTGAAGTGGCGCAGCACAAGTTGACAGATAGCAGTACTACCGATAGAGAGTTTTACTCCGCCAAATTAAAAACAGCGCGGTTTTATTATCAGCGTATTTTGCCGCGCACCGCTGGCCATAAATTGGCGATGGAGGCGGGCGCCGATAGCTTGATGGCGATGTCCGAGGCAGAGTTCGCCGCGCTGTAAATGTAAAACCGAAATTCGATGTCGCTAGAGGGGTGCATGGTATTATCGGTGCGCCCCTAGTGTTGTACCCGACCGGCCGGCGTATCGGCTGCTTGCCAAATCTCGCTGGGGGAATCCGCCGCAGGAATCCTCCATCCATGTCCACGATCGATCCTCAGCAGAAAGATACGCCGCGCCGCAACGGTACCTTCAACGGTATCTTTGGTCGTTTGCTGCGCTTTTGGCGTACCACGCTGAATATCAGTCAAGAGCAGTTGTCGGCGCAGGTTGGCGTTTCGGTGCGTCATATCAGCTTTCTTGAGAATGGCCGTGCTAGGCCGGGCCGGGCCATGGTGCTCGATCTGGCGCAAGCATTATCGATGGGCGAACGCGATACTAATAATTTTCTGTTGGCGGCTGGCTTCATCCCGGTGTATCGCGCACCGCAGCTGCAAGCTGCGGAAATGCGCTGGCTGCGCAGCTCGCTGGTGTTGACCTTGCGCGGCTTGGAGCCATTTCCAGCGGTCGTGCATGAGCCCGGCGGCAATATCGTGATGGCGAATCGCGCCTGGGTGCAGTGGTTGCGCGAGCTCGGCGAATCGGAAATGACGCCGACCAACGGCAATCTATACCGCTGGTTTTTTGCCAACACCTATGTGGCCGACGCAGACTGGGAAACCGTCGCCTGCGGTTTATTAATGAATCTGCAGCAAGAGGCGATTTTGTCCGACACGCCGGAGATCAATGCATTGCTGGCCGAATTGGAGGTGTTGCCGACGGTGCCGGCGGATTGGCGCAGTAAAGCGGTCAAGGTGGCATACTTTCACAGCTTTCGCGTGGTGCGCATCGAGCATGGCCGGCAACGCTCATATACCAGCGTTACCCATACGGTCGGCGCCACGCCCTATGTGGAGCAGCCGCGTCTGCTGGTGAATGTGTTGTATCCCAGCGATAGCGCTACGGCGATGGATGGCACTGCCGATACGCTGCAATCGCCACTGTTATTTTATTAATTCTCTCCGCAACGGCGCCGGAAAGCGGGTAAAATCGCGCCCCCACCGCCCGCGCGGTGCATTCGATGTCGTCGACTTAAGATAGGGTTCAGCGCTGTGCTAGTTGCTTCCAATATCACCATGCAATTCGGGGCCAAGCCCCTGTTCGAAAATGTTTCGGTCAAATTTGGCGAGGGCAATCGCTACGGTCTGATCGGCGCCAACGGCGCCGGCAAGTCGACTTTCATGAAAATTCTGGCCGGCGTGCTGGAGCCTTCGGCCGGCAATGTCTCGCTCGATAGCGGCGAGCGCATGGTGTTTTTGAAGCAGGATCAATTCGGCTACGAAGATGAGCGCGTGCTCGATGTGGTGTTGATGGGCCACGAGGAAATGTGGAGCTGCATGCGCGAGAAGGATGCGATCTACGCCAATCCCGACGCGACCGAAGCTGATTACATGCATGCCGCCGATCTCGAGGCGAAGTTTGCCGAGTACGACGGTTACACCGCCGAGTCGCGCGCCGGCGAGTTGCTGATGGGAGTGGGCATCTCGATCGAGCAGCATAACGGGCCGATGCGCGAAGTAGCGCCGGGCTGGAAATTGCGCGTGCTGTTATGTCAGGCCTTGTTCGCCAATCCCAATATTTTGCTGCTCGACGAACCGACCAACAACCTCGACATCAATACCATTCGCTGGCTGGAAAACGTGGTCAACGAACGCGACAGCACGATGATTATCATCTCGCACGATCGCCACTTCCTGAATCAGGTCTGCACGCATATGGCCGATCTCGATTACGGCCGCATTCAGATTTATCCGGGCAATTACGACGATTACATGGAGGCGTCAATTCAGGCCCGCAATCGTTTGATTACGGCGAACGCCAAAGCGAAAGAGAAGGTCGCCGATCTGCAGGAATTCGTGCGACGCTTCTCCGCCAATAAATCGAAAGCCCGCCAGGCGACCTCGCGCGCCAAACTGATCGAAAAAATCAAAGTCGAGGATATGAAGCCGTCGTCGCGGCAGTATCCGTGGATTCGCTTCGAGTACGATGATAAAGACAAGTTACACCGTCTCGCTGTCGCCATCGAAAATCTTACCTTTGGTTATGATCCGGCCGTGCCGATCATCAAAAACTTTAATACCAACATCGATGCCGGCGATAAGGTCGCCATCATCGGTGAGAACGGCGTCGGCAAAACCACTCTGTTGCGCTTGCTGGCAACGGCGGCACTCGATGGTCTCACGCCGCAGCGCGGCGAAATAAAATGGGCGGAAAAAGCCAGGCTTGGTTATTTCGGCCAGGATCATAGCGCCGACTTTGCCGAGGAAACGAATCTTACCGAGTGGATCTGGCAATGGGTGCGCGAGGGCGGCTTCGAAGGCGCAGATGTCGAAACATTGGTGCGCGGCACGCTCGGTCGTCTCCTATTCCAGGGCGACGAAGTGAAAAAATCGGTTAAGGTTATTTCCGGTGGCGAGCAGGGCCGTATGCTGTTCGGCAAATTGATGCTGCTGCGCCGCAACGTCTTGCTGCTGGATGAGCCGACCAACCACCTCGATATGGAATCGATCGAATCGCTGAATACCGCGGTGGAAAAATTTCCCGGAACGGTGGTATTTGTCTCGCACGATCGCGAGTTCGTGTCATCGCTGGCGACGCGCATTATTGAAATCAAAACCGATCACAGCATCGTCGATTACCGCGGTACCTACGAGGAATACTTGAATAGTCTTGGGATTCAATAAATCCCTGCATAAACGCCGCCACTTGTTGGATAAGTTCGATTGAAATAACTTGCGGCTTTGCTACTGTTGGGATTAGTCGGGCGGGGGGCAGCTACACTGTAGCTGCAAACGCTGAGGCCTCGGCTAGTTGGCGCAATTCCTTCCACCGGATACGAGATCGCCGTTGAAGCTGCTTAAGAAATACCCCAATCGCCGCATTTACGATACCGCCGCCAGTCGCTTTATCACCAACAGCGACGTGCGGCAGATGGTGCTCAATTACGAAGCATTTCAAGTGGTCGACTCGAAGACCGGCGACGATCTGACGCGCGCGACGCTGCTGCAGATTATTACTGAGCAGGAGGACCAGGGCCGCGGTTCGCTGCTGACTAACCGCGTGCTGGAAGAGCTCATTCGCTTCTATGGCGATCATATGAGCGAGCAATTGGGCGGTTACCTGGAAACTGCGCTGTGTACGCTGTTGGAACAACACCGCAAGGTACGCGGTCAGGTGAAACAAATGTTGAGCTTGTCGCCCGTACCCTTGGTCACGGAGATGACCAAGCAATACACACGCTTCTGGAAGGGCATTCTGAGCCCCGCCAAAAAGCCGGCTGCGCAAGCCGCCGCTCCTCAAGATGAGGGCGATGAAGACGGCAAATAGCCGGTTTCGATCGTTTCCCCTCGGCCTGTCCGGCACTTTTTATAATTTGTGCGCCGCACAAAAAAATCTTGCACTGCCTTGTACGACCACCTATAGTTGATTCATGTTTTGTGCATTGCACAAAATTGCCGCCGGGCTTTCGGTTTTAGGTGCTTGGCTTTTGTGTTCTGGTTCGACTTATCCATGTATCGCGAGGAATTTATCATGTTGTCCACCGTTAAGGAAAAAGCGCTCGCCGGTTTTAACATCGGTGCGAATTTTGTCGAAGCCTGCGCAGATCGTCAAATTGGCTTCGCTACCTACTATTTGCAGTCCAGCCTCGAAAATGCCAAAAAATTGCGCCACAGTAAAAGCTTCAGCGACGTGGTTGCGTTGGAAAAAGATTATCTGAAAGGCATGCAGGAACAGTTGACCGAACTTGCTGCTGCCAACACCGAAGCGCTAAAAAAATTAGGCAGCTCGACCAAGGAGTACGTCTCATCGATTGTCAAACCGCCCGCTGCATCGGTGGAAGCGGCGATAACGCCGGACAGCGAAAAGAAGATCGTGCGCAAAAGTGTTTAGAGAATACTGCCTAGTTGTTAGTTGTTAGTTGTTAGTTGTTAGTTGTTAGTTGTTAGTTGTTAGTTGTTAGTTGGCGGTGCAGCGCTGAATGGCGCTGCACCTATGTAATAAATAGCGCAGTGGCAGATCAAAACTCGATATCGAGTTCGTCGATATCGTCGGGCTCGAGTTTGGCGGCTGCTACCCACGCCTGCATCTCCGGCAGTGCCATGATGCGTTGGCAATAAGCGGCGCACTCGCTGTCGAGCTTAACGTCATAGGTTAAAAAGCGCGTCACTACTGGCGCATACATCGCGTCGGCGCTGCAGGGGGCGGAGCCAAATAAATAGGGGCCGCCATACTTGATAAAGCAGTCGCGCCAAATAGCGACGATGCGATCGATATCCGCCTGCGCGCGCGACCACACGGCAAACTCGGGGAAAAATGCCTTGAGATTCATTGGTAGTGCGGCGCGCAGCGCCGAAAACCCCGAGTGCATTTCGCCGCAGATTGAGCGACAGTGCGCGCGCGCGCTGCGATCGTCGGGTAGCAAGCCGGCGTGCGGTCTTATTTCGTTGAGAAACTCGGCAATCGCCAGGATATCCCACACTTTGATGTCCTCGTATTCCAGGCATGGCACTAATACCGAGGACGATAACAGCAGTATCTCGGCGCGCACCTGCGGATCATCCGGCGGCACCAGTATTTCTTCGCACTCCAATTGCGCGAACTTTGTTAGCAGCCAACCGCGCAATGACCATGAGGCATAATTTTTACTGCTGATAGTCAATGTTGGTTTCTTCATAGGTGGTGTCCTTAAAACGGTTGGCTGATATTAAGCTAAGCCTAGATTAAATATTCAAGCGAAAGTTATTGAGAAATTCCAAACAGTTGAAACTCGTGGTGGCGAAACCAGAAATTTTAGCGGTATTCGGGTGGCAAAACTTTCAGGCCATGCCTACGATAACTTCGGCTGGCATAAATATAGCTAAGCATAAACATTGCCAAATCATAACCTGCGTCAGGTTTGGCAAAAATCGCCATACGGAATACACCGTTGTGAGCGCCTTGAGCGCTATGCCGGTAACACGCAGTAAGTCGGCTAAGGATATACAATGAAAAATCCGCTCATGTATCAGGCCTACCAGATGTACGCAGATCTGACCAAGCCGATTCATCTGTTTGCACAATTAGCGATACCCGCGATCCACAAAATGCCCTTTGGTGGTGCGCTGGTTAAGCGTCTGCTCGCGGGAGCGTGCGATGTAACGGCACTCCTGCGTTTAACTCATGCGCGGCCGCCATTCAATATTCAGTCGATAACCGTCGATGGGGTCGAAGTTGCGATCGAAGAAGAGGTGGTTACCCAAACCGAGTTTTGTTCGCTGCTGCATTTTAAAAAACAGGCTAGCATCTCCGAGCCGCGTATTTTGATCGTGGCGCCTATGTCGGGCCATTTTGCTACCTTGCTGCGCGAGACGGTGATTACGCTGCTGCAGGATCACGATGTCTACATC
>DATIED010000459.1:0-2975 GCA_035455965.1 Spongiibacteraceae bacterium | reverse complement strand
GCTGCGCGACCGTAGACGATGCACTCCAGCAATGAGTTACTGGCCATGCGATTGGCGCCGTGCAGGCCAGTGAACGAGGTTTCGCCGATGGCGTATAGATTGGGCACATCGGTGCGTCCCTCGAAATCGACCATCACGCCGCCGCAAGTGTAATGGGCGGCTGGCACCACGGGAATCGGTTCGCGCGTGATGTCGATGCCCAGCTCCAGGCAGCGCGCCTTGACGGTGGGGAAGTGATGCAAAATGAATTCCGGCGATTTATGGCTGATATCCAGATACACGCAATCGATGCCGAGTCGTTTCATTTCGTGATCGATAGCGCGCGCCACGATATCGCGTGGTGCCAATTCTTTACGCTCGTCGAAGCGTTGCATAAAGCGCTCGCCGTTCGGCAACAGCAGTACGCCGCCCTCGCCACGGATCGCTTCGGTGATCAAAAACGATTTCGCTTTCGGATGGTACAGGCAGGTGGGGTGGAATTGATTGAACTCCAGATTGGCGACGCGACAGCCGGCGCGCCAGGCCATCGCGATGCCGTCGCCGGTAGCGCCGTCCGGGTTTGTTGTATAGAGATAGACTTTACTGGCACCGCCCATCGCCAGGATGGTGTATTTCGCCTGAAATACATCGACGCTGCCGGTGTTGCGATCCAGCACATAAGCGCCATGGCAACGGCCGTCGCGCACGATCAGGTCGACCGCAACGCGGTTTGTGAAAATCTCGATATTGGCGGAACTCAGAGTGCGCGCGGTCAGGGTTTCCGAAACCTCGCGACCGGTTGCGTCCGCGGAGTGAATAATGCGGCGGTGGCTGTGTCCGCCTTCCCGCGTGAGGTGAAAGTCGGTGCCGGTGATGCGATCGAATTCGACGCCTTGCTCGACCAGCCACTCGATGCTTTCCCTGCTATGTTCAACGTTGAAGCGCACCGCATCGGTATGGCACAGCCCGGCGCCGGCCGCCAGCGTGTCGGCGATATGTGCTTCGACGGTATCGTTGGCATCGATCACGGCGGCGATGCCGCCTTGCGCCCACCACGTCGAGCCCTGATTTAAATCGCCTTTGCTGATCACGGCTACGCGCGCGTCTGGCGCCAGCCGCAATGCCGCGGTTAAACCGGCGGCACCGCTGCCGATAACGAGTACATCGTGGTGATTGGTGCTGCTCATAGGCTGCTCATAGATAGAATGTAGGCCATGAATTTCAGGTTGCCGATTTTAAGTTGCTCCGCCCTCGGGCCGACTATATTATCCAGCGCATGCAGAGCGTCGGCATGGCCGACCCGTTGAACTTTTGCTGCGGCTGGCAATCATACCCGCCTTTGCGCAAACTGCGTACGGGCGCTCGAAACTTCCGGATGAAACGATGGTCTATTTTGCAGTTGCGCCGTTCCCACAGTTAATCGGTAGGGTATCGATTGCCAACGCCGCAGGGCGGAGCGAGCGATGACCGGTACCGAAGTAACCGATCAACAGTTGGTGGGCCGCGTTCAAAAAGGCGACAAGAGAGCCTTCGATGTGTTGGTTCTCAAATACCAGCACCGGATTTTCAGCTTGATTTCGCGCTACATTCGCAATGCCGATGAAGTTCAGGATGTAGCCCAGGAGGCATTTATCAAAGCGTATAGAGCGCTACCCAACTTTCGCGGTGACAGTGCTTTTTATACGTGGATGTATCGGATCGCAATCAATACGGCGAAAAATCATTTGGTGGCGCGCCAGCGGCGGCCGCCGGGAGTCGATATCGATATCGACGATGCCGAGCATTTTGACGGCGACTTTCAGTTAAAAGATATCGAGAATCCAGAAAATATTTTATTTGGCAACGAACTTAAGCATGTAGTCGAGTTAGCTATCGACCGATTGCCGGAGGATTTGCGCACGGCGGTGACATTGCGCGAATTCGATGGTCTGAGTTACGAGGATATTGCAACGGTAATGGATTGCCCGGTGGGCACGGTGCGCAGTCGGATATTCCGCGCCCGTGAAGCGATCGATAAACACGTCAAGGCACAGATGAACGGCGAGGTAGTCGTATGATTGACCGGAATGATTCTATGAATGTCTCACACCGTCCTACCGATGATTTGCATACGCCGATGATCGAGCGAGTCAGAGAGTCCGTCTCCGCGCTGTTCGATGGCGAAGCGGATGAATTGGAGCTGCGGCGCCTGATCACTAATGAATCGTCGGAATTGGTGCACGGTGCCTGGCGCGATTATCAGCTGCAGCGCGATGCGCTGCAGGGATTGGATATGCGCTTTGCCAACCTCGATATTTCGGCGCGGGTGCAGGCCGCACTCGCCGATGAAGCAGCCCCTGCAGTGGCAGCTGCCGGTACTATGCCCAATGCCTCGCCTAATACTACGCGTTGGTGGCGACCGCTGGCGAGTATGGCGGTGGCGGCTTCGGTTGCCACAGTGGTGGTTATCGGGGCGCGCAGTTTTAATCCTGCCGACGGCTTCAGCGTGGATCGCGATAGTGGTTTAGTCGCCCAAACGTCGGCCAACATGGGTCGCGTCTATTCCTCGCAAATCAATCCCTCGCAAAACGCTTCACTGGGCAATGTGGCTGCCAATGCGCAGCCGTTTGGGCCACTGGCCTCCGGCAATGGCTTGCCGGGTACTGTATTCCCGAGAAATGAGGTGGTGGGTAAGCGGTTCCCGGCCGCCCAAACGGTCGCCTTCGATGCTGATCAAATGGCACAGCAGCGATTACAGCTGTATTTATTGCGACACGCCGAGCGCGCCTCGATGAATAACGGCCAAGGCGTGATCAGTTTTGCCAAGGTATCTCAGCTTAGTGCGGAGTAAAGTTCATTGGTGCGTATTGCTGTTGTCGGTAGCAGCATTTGCGGTGCGCGCCGAGGAAGTAAGCCCAAAGGTTTGGTTGGACCGTCTTGCACAAAGTATGGACGAACTCAATTATCGCGGCGTGTTGAGTTATGAGCGCGGCGACCATCTTGAATCATTGCGCGTT
>DATIED010000458.1:0-2379 GCA_035455965.1 Spongiibacteraceae bacterium | reverse complement strand
CGCGATCGAATTGGCCGAATTGCAATAAAACCTGCTGCAATTGTTCGTGCTGCTGATATTCGATGCTGTCGAGCGTGCGCGTTCCGGGCCAGCCCAATACTTCGAGCAATTCGTCGAACAAGGTCGCCCATTTTGCCGCAGTGAAGCGCGCGCTGTGCAAGCGATCGCGCCGCACGCGCTCGGCCAACTGCTGCAGACCGCTCGCGAAACTCCAGCCGCCGCGCTGCGCAATCTCGTCGACGATGCGCCGCAACTGCGCGGCGCTAATCCGCTCGCTGCGCAAATCGCAGAGCATGACGATCGCGGTCACCACTTGCTCCCCCTGCACAGCAGGGCCCACAGGGTCTGAAGAAGAGCGCCCCAAGGGCGAGGGGGAAACGGTCGACAAATTACCCCTCCGACTCTCTTCGTTCGCCACCTCCCCTACTTCGCAGGGGAGGCTGGTAGCCGAAGGAGCTTCGGATGCATCAATGCGATGAAACGGCGATTGCAGCAATTCGAGCAGAGTGTCGCGCTCGATATATGGCTGCGCTAACTCCAGTAATTGCAGCGCGGTTCGCACCAGCGGCGTTTGCGCCAAGGGTTCGCCAGCGGAAAAGTTCAGCGGCGGCAATTGCCGTGGCGTGTCGGGCAGATTTATTTCCGGCGTCAACACATCGAGCAATACGCGTTCGACCAGCGTGCGCTGCTGCGTTAAATCGGGCACCACGATTGCGAACGGACCGCTCGGATCGGTTATCAATTGCTGCTGTATCCAGAGCGCCGCCGCCTGTAATTGCTCCTCCAGCGAATCGGCGCCGACGCAGACCGCATCGAGCTGGCGACTCGGCAACTCCAGTTCGCGAAACTCGCCGGCATTTTGGGAGCCCGCGCTTTGTAAAATACTGCGCTGCAGCGGTGGTATATCGTCGAAGCCGATGCCGAGCACGCGCTGCGGCAACAACAGACGGCCCTGCTGCGCGGCGCGCGCCACTCGCAGATCGCGCTCGGCGCCGGCGATACAATTTTTTTCCGCGCATAACTGCTCGAAGCGATCTAACCAATCGACAAAGGCGCGACTATCGGGATTGTGCTCGAACTCCGCGCGCGTTTCCGCGCTCAACGGTAGTTGTTGCCATAACGCCAGCGTGCGATACGCCGCCGCAGCCTGCTCGGCGGCTTGACCGGGGCGCAGCAGCGGCATCGCGCTGGCGCGCACCGCCTCCTCCCACAGGCACAACTCCTGTGCGGCATTCAGTACCCAATAAGCCTCGGCCTCGGTGCCGCGTGTATTTTCGGCAAGCGGATCACCGCGAAACAACATCTGCTGCCACAGCTGTTCGAGCCAATCGCCGAGCGCCAATACCGGTGCGGCCGCAGCGACGGCCGCCGGCTGCTGCGCCGCGACCGCACTGCGAATGCGGCTGGCCAGCCGGCGATTCGGCGTCAATAACAGCCATTCGCCGCCTAAATAAGGCTGCAGCAACGCGGCATCGAACAAGAGGGTGGATCGAGTCATAGAGAGTTGCGGTCAACGGGGCCGGGAAATCGCCGCCATTGTAGCCCGCGACGCCTCGTTTGGGGCCGCTGCGGTATCAATTAGACCAGGGCCTGTTGGCACTATTTGATGCCAACAGGCCCCGGTTTGGTTACAATTCAAGGTCATCCAGTCAAGGCTCAAACCCGGAACATCTATGTCTGATAATGCAGTTGGCAACAATACAGGCGCCAATAACGGCGCTAGCAAGGTCGAGAACCTCAACGTCGCCGCTCAGGACATTCTGATCACGCCCGATCAGCTGAAGAGCGCGTTGCCGATGTCGGCCGCCGCGCGCGCCACCATCACGCAATCGCGCGCCGTGATTCGCAATATTCTCGATCGCAAGGACCACCGCCTGTTCGTCGTGATCGGCCCCTGCTCGATTCACGATATCGATGCCGCGCACGATTACGCGCGCCGCCTGAAAAAACTGGCCGACGAAATTCAGGACACTATTTTCATCGTCATGCGCGTGTATTTTGAGAAACCGCGCACCACGGTCGGCTGGAAAGGCCTGATCAACGATCCGTACATGAACGACACCTTCAAAATCGAGGAAGGTCTGCATATCGGTCGCAAACTATTGCTCGATATCGCCGAACTAGGCCTCGCCACCTCGACCGAAGCGCTCGATCCGATCTCGCCGCAGTATCTGCAGGACTGCATCACCTGGTCCGCGATCGGCGCGCGCACCACCGAATCGCAAACCCACCGCGAAATGGCCAGCGGCTTAAGCTCCGCGGTCGGTTTCAAAAACGGCACCGATGGCGGCCTCGCAGTCGCGATCAATGCGCTCAAATCGGTATCGCAGCCGCACCGTTTTCTCGGCATCAATTCGCAGGGCCAGGTCGCGGTGATTC
>DATIED010000457.1:0-7482 GCA_035455965.1 Spongiibacteraceae bacterium | reverse complement strand
TGGAATAAGCATGCACAATCGAGCCCAGCAAAATATCGAAAACTTATTGCAGCAAGCCAATATCGTGATCAATGGCTCGCGGCCTTGGGATATTCAAGTATTCGACCAACGCTTCTTTTCCAAAGTCGTTGCGAAAGGCACCTTGGGACTAGGCGAGGCGTATATGGATGCATGGTGGGACTGTCCGCGCGTCGATGAATTTATCTATCGCTCGCTGGCTAATCGACTGAAGGAAAAAATTCGCGTCGGTCGCCAGGAATTATGGCTGTTCATTCGCAGCTGCATTATCAATCTGCAAAGTAGTACGCGCGCCTTTATGGTCGGTAAAACCCATTACGACATCAACGCCATACTGTATGAGTGCATGCTCGACCGTCGCATGACCTACACTTGCGGCTATTGGAAAAACGCTATCGATCTGGAGCAGGCGCAACGCGATAAACTCGATCTGGTATGCCGAAAAATTGACTTGCAGCCTGGCGATCGAGTATTGGATATCGGCTGTGGCTGGGGTAGCTTTGCGCAATATGCGGCGCAAAACTATGGTGCCAATGTTGTCGGCATCACGATTTCGCAGCAGCAGGTGGAACTCGCCAGACAGCGTTGCGCCGGCCTGCCGGTAGAGATTCGTTTACAGGATTACCGCGATCTCGATGAAACATTCGATCATATTGTATCGCTCGGTATGTTCGAGCACGTGGGGCACAAAAATTACCGCACATTTATGGCGATAGCTCGCGCCTGCCTGCGCGACTCGGGGCTCTTTCTATTGCATACCATCGGCTCTAATGATTCGGCCATAGCAAGCGACCCCTGGATCGAAAAATATATCTTCCCCAATGGACTTTTACCCTCGATCGCGCAGATCGGCAATGCTCTCGAAAATAACTTCGTCATTGAGGATTGGCATAACTTCGGTGCCGATTACGATCGCACACTAATGGCATGGCACGGCAACTTCTCGGCGCACTGGAGCGATCTTCAAAATTATTTTGATGAACGGTTCTATCGCATGTGGAGCTATTATTTGCTGGCCTGCGCAGGGTCATTCCGAGCCCGCCAAACTCAACTGTGGCAAATCGTTTTATCGAAACACGGAATTCCCGGGGGCTATAACTCGATACGTTAACAGAGGCGCTCCCTCGCTTTAATCGCACGCTCATTACAAACGTGCCTGCCTATGAACTATTAAGCAGGCCCTGTCACCATAACCAATAGCTCGCTATCAACTAACGTACGAATAGCGCTATCAAAATAATAATTGGTATAGGTATACCGATTAAATACAAAAGTAATGAACGCATGGTCATCTCCACTATTGCCTTCAGGTACTGAATCCTGGCATTAATCCCCGAAAAAATCGTCGGATGGACTTTTACTTGCTGTACTAAATCACTTGCGCTACCAACTGTCGATACGACATCGAGCGAATGGAGAAAGCATTCGCTCGATTTAAATTAAAATCTATCTCGCTCTCTACCGCCGAGAGTCGCACTATAACTCGCGCTGAATGCACCGCACAGTAGTGCTGCGAATAGCCACAATGATGTGTGCGCCGCGGCCTTGCGCGCCTTATCGGCGGCGTCTTTAGCACTGGCCTGAGCATTGGCGATACTGGTTGTCAGCTTGTAATAGACATCGGTGGCGCGCTTTTCAGCTTCATCTCGCCCCAAGCCTGTACGCTGAGAAATCATTTGACCCAGCCGCTGGCGGTCCTCGCCGGTCAATTCACCGGCGCGCAAATCGTGAACCAATATAGTCGTGGCCTCGGTAGCCATACTTTTATTGTCTTCCGAACTTTTACCGTATCCCGAAGAGCCGGCTCCTAACGTATTTGCAGCAGCAGTAACAGCTGCTGGATTATTGGCTCCTGAGGTACGGGCTCCGGAGGTATTACCTCCCGACGCATCGCCTTCCACCGGCTGGGCAACCTCCGCAGGCGAGGCGACACTTCTAAATAGATTGTCGACAAAGTATCCCACAGCGTCGGTATTCTCCGACCCGCCATTTTTACCGGCCGATAACGCGCCGGTATCCGCTAATTGGCTGACGGCTGCTCCGGCAGCGGTAGAAGCTACTTTGGCACCGGCCTGCAAGCCGCCGTTAAGAGCGGCGGTCGCTGCTGCACCGAGCAATGCGACTGTTGCCAGCGAAGCGATGGCCCACGTTAAAAAGCCATGCGCTGTATCGCGAAAATACACTTCATCGGTATGCACATCGGCCCACCTCACGCGCAGCCGGCCCGCCAGGTATCCGCCGATCGCAGAGGCGATTACTTGCGTTATAAAGACCCACACCAATGCTGACACACCGGCAGTTCCAGCGGTTAAACCCTGCTCGGACCACGGCGAAATAACCGACATGCCCAAACCCAAGCCTAGCGTCAGCAGCGCCAGAGATAGAGCGGCTGCAGCACCGGCGCCGGCTAAAATGGCGCCCCACGCGGCAGCTGATGCGTTTACATCCGAACTAACTCCAGTTGCAGGCAAACGCTCATCGAACACGGCTGTATTAGTTTGCATATATGCTCTCCAATTATATTTTTCCATCAGCAATAAACGAATCGCTATCGCACTGGCAGCCCTCTGTCGCATATTAAAATTTTCGCCTGACCAACCAGAAGAAATTTAATTTTTTCAGCGCTCACCTTCTCGACATCAGTACCAATGGATATTCATCATTTAACGCTTAGAACATATCGACAATTTTAATAGCGGTCAGTACGCCAACGCACCTTTACCGCGCGGAATTTCGCCGCTCTCGATAACGGCGATCCGTATCAATGCTCATGGGCAACAGATTTCTGGCAATACCGAATAGAGAACGCCGCTCATCGGCGCGCCGGTCCGAAAAATAGATATATTGACAGCGACACTCTCGCGAATCGCAACCTGCAACTGGAAAGTGTGGTGCATCCTCCGCCAGGAATCTAATGTTCTCTAAGGCATGCACGGCCCGACAGGAATGCAACTGCGGGCGCACGCCAACACATCGATATTTTCTTTTGACATCTTTGCGTATAGTGGTTTTGTTTGCCATGCGATCGACCCCACTTGAACCAGCACGCACAGGCTTTCTCGGCACGGAATCTGGAACAGATTTAAACACGGACGACGGTCTATGCCGGCGATAAATCGCCACCCCAATTGATATCACAATCAACATCACCGTAACGGCTATAGCAGCCTCCATCGCCGACACCTCCCCATTCATCTATAAAATTCGTCGATCGCCAACTCGATGTAACGGGCTCCTCACACCGCTTTTCACTATCCGTCCACCATCGATAAACTCCGGTAAAGAACAAAAAATCCAAATATAAACGACTATGGGCATTGGCCTTGCGCAGGACTAAATTTCCGACGACTCAGTTGAGTTTTTAAAAATTAATGAGCGGACTTAATCTCGCCGATGGGCAAGTTATGCACCTGCAACTGGTGATTTCGCAAAGTTTCCAGGGTGCTGATCGCGAAATCTCGCAGCTCTTTACTGATTGCCGGATCACCCGCAGCATTTTCAAATAATGCGATGGCCGAATCATGATCCTGCCTCATCACGTTGACGTAAGCTTCATCAAACTCGTTGCCCGACAAATGCGCCAGCTTATTTAATATTTCGGTGTGCGGGCGATCGACCGTTTGCGGGACCGATAAACTCTTAGCCTTAGCAATCGCCCGCAATTGTTGATTGGCTGCCGAATGATCCTTGATCATCGCATTGGCAAATTCACGAATGGCCTTTGCCACGCTCTTGTCGAGTGCCAGGTCGGATAGTCCAACCTCCGCCAAACCTGCTATTGCCGCCTTTTCGACAAACTCCGCGTCGCTCAGCCTGCCTTTTGCCTTATTGTCTACGCTATCAGCCATAGGCATAACATCCGCAGCCGGCGCTGACTGAACCGTACCTTTAGCCGCAGAGGTCGTGCCTTGGGCAAAGGCATTTATCGAAAACCACAGAGACAGCACCGCGATTATTAATTTAGTCATGATAAATGGTGCTCCCGTGCGTCCTTATTAATCATTCGAAAGGCTTATAGGTAACAGCCCTAAAACCCATTTAATGGCGCATCAATTTCTCGGCCAATAATTAAATCTCGCGCCATCCTAAAAAATTTTTATAAATCCTTCGGTTAGTTAGCGAACGGTATTTGCATATTTGCTGACAAATGCCCCGACCGCGCAGTAATTACGCCAGCATTCGTAAAAATTACCGCTTACGCACATCGCAATAAAGAGCTATCGACCGGCAATATTGTGCAAGTGGTCTTTTTTTCTGATTATTTACAGTTGAGGGCTGCTTTTTTATTGAAATCGACAGCCAACGAAGCGATGGCACGCATAGTGCTTTGCATATGCTAAGCAACGGTTTCATGGGTTTCGCGATTTTTGAGCGGCAAATGACTTAAACAAGAATAGTTAATCCTTGGCATGGAGTTTCAATATGGCCATTTTTTCCAGCTTGAAAGACAATTATCTATTAGCCACCTTGACGCCAAACGACTGCGCCAACTTTCGCAAAGATTTGGAACTAGTCGAAATTCAAGCGCAACAATATCTCGATGAACCTAATGTACCACTCACGCATGTGTACTTCCCCACCACATCAATTGTTTCGTTGACTTGCTTGACCGAGGATGGGGTGGCGGTAGAAATCGGTGTCGTCGGGCGCGAAGGTGTGGTTGGCACATCCTTTTCGCTGCATGGCGGCAATAGTCCCGTGCGTGCAACAGTGCAGCGCACCGGTTTTGCTTATCGGCTGCGTGCCGATCTTTTCCGACGCGAATTTGAACGCAACGGTGCAGTTCAACGCGCATCCTTTCGATATACTCAAGCCCTGCTGACTCAAATTGCCCAATCGGCTTTATGTAATCGCTGTCACTCGGTAGATCAACACTTATGTCGCTGGTTGCTGGATAGCCTCGACCGTATGTCCTCTAACGAATTGGCTGCTACCCATGAGAGCATCGCCAATATGTTGGGTGTACGACGCGAATCGGTAACTGCGTCTGCAGGTAAGCTGAAAAATGCTGGACTGATCAGCTCGCGCCGAGGCCATATTAAAGTGCTCGATCGGGCTGCACTGGAGGAGCGTGCTTGCGAATGTTATCAAATCGTCAAGCGAGAGTTCGCGGAACTTCTAGCACCGAATGATGTATCCGCCGATATTCGGCGACGCACAGGCACTGACAATAGCGCCGTCGTCTACCATCGTCACTCGGCAACTCCGCCATCGACAACCTTTGGCAGAGCTTCGTCGTTGTAGTTACACGAAAGAAATTACACGAAAAAGTTGCACGAAGAAAAGTTGCGAGTAGTTGAGCAAAGTAATTAAGCGAGGTACATACCGACCTGACCAAGTCGACGTGCCGCAGACAAGCGGCCTGTCGACCATGGCGATAGCTGATGAAATTGTCCCTCAATGAAACCGCCGGTTTAGTTGCCCACAGTATCAGCTCATGGCTGGATGATCGGGCCTCGACAATGGGCGCCGCGCTGGCATTTTACACAGCTTTCTCCTTATCGCCGCTGCTATTGGTTATCATTGCCGCAGCCGGCTTAATCGTCGATGCAGATATAACCCAGCAGGCTATTTTGTGGCAGTTTGAAGGATTGCTCGGCGCTGACGGTGCACATTTTGTGCAAACTTTGTTACAGAGCGCGCAACGCAAAGACAGCGGGATACTTTCTATTGCCATCAGTGCCATTACGCTATTTATCGGTGCAACTACGGTATTTTCCGAGCTGGAACATAATTTAAATAAAATATGGAAAGTCGATCTGAAGCCGAATTCCAGCGCTTTCCACTTTGTCCGAACCCGAATTTTATCGTTCGGCCTGGTGTTGGCGCTTGGCTTTCTTCTAATAGTTTCTTTGTCCATCAGTACAGCCATAAATGCGATGAGCACTCTGCTGGGAAATTGGTACAAGGTGACTGCCTATGTGCTCGACGGCTTAAATTTCGTCGTTTCGTTCGCGGCTATTACTGTTTTATTTGCATTAATTTATAAATTGTTGCCGGCAACCAAAATAGCCCTAAGCGACGTATGGTTCGGGGCCATTATTACCGCCCTGCTATTTTCGATAGGAAAATACCTGATTGGACTGTATTTAGGACGCAGCGCCATTTCATCGTCGTTCGGGGCTGCGGGAACGTTTATCGTTTTAATGCTATGGATCTATTACTCGGCGCAGATTTTTCTTCTCGGCGCCGAATTCACCTACCTGTATGCCACCCGCTTTGGCTCACTGAAAAAAAAGCATCGCTGAAAAAATCGTCGCCGATCGGAACGGCTCTCGATCTCAACTTGCATCGAGTGAATAGTGCAGGCGTTGGCCGAGCATTTCCGGGGTAACCAATACCACGCCTCTCTCCGTCACTTCAAAGCGTGCACGGTCGATTTTTTCGTCGACACCGATTTCCATGCCGTTAGGAATTTGGCAACCGCGATCGATAATCGCGTTGCGAATTTTTACATGGCGGCCGATATCGACGTCCGGCAATACTACCGAATCGATGACTTCCGTAAAAGAATGGACATGTACGTTCGAGAATAGCAGCGAATGCCGAATCAGCGCACCGGAGACAATGCAGCCGCCCGCCACCATGGAATCGATTGCCACCCCGCGCCGCGCTTCTTCATCAAAAACGAATTTGGCTGGCGGCAACTGCTCCGGGTAGGTCCAGATGGGCCAATCTTTGTCGTATAAATTTAATTCCGGACTGACACCGATCAGTTCCAGATTAGCCTGCCATAAAGCATCTACAGTACCGACGTCGCGCCAATACGCCTGCTTATCCTGCTTCGGATCGCGGAATGGAAACGCCAGCGAATTATTGCGACCAATCAACGTGGGAATGATATTCCTACCAAAATCGTGGTTGGAGTCCTTATCGCTACCGTCCCTGATCAGCTCCGCACACAGTGTTTCAGTGTTAAATACATAGATCCCCATCGAGGCCAATACTACTCCAGGCTTTCCCGGTATCGACTCCGCCCGAGCCGGCTTCTCCATGAATTCCAGGATGCGGTTGTCGGCGTCCACCTTCATCACACCATACGCACAGGCTTCTTCGGCAGCCACTTCGATGCAGCCGACCGTAACATCCGCGCCGCTGCTTACATGCGCTGCCAACATGGGACCATAATCCATTTTATAAACATGATCGCCCGCCAGCACCAGGATATAGGTAGGGTTATGATTGCGAATAATATCGATGTTTTGCAGAATCGCATCGGCAGTCCCCTGATACCAGGAACCATCGGTGCGCTGCTGCGCCGGCAATAGCTCGACAAACTCTCCCAATTCGCCACGCAGAAATCCCCACCCACGCTGCACATGATGAATCAGCGAGTGCGCCTTGTATTGCGTCAACACGCCGATGCGGCGAATGCCCGAGTTAACGCAATTGGATAGCGAGAAATCGATGATTCGAAATTGTCCGCCAAATGGTACGGCCGGTTTCGCGCGCCAATCGGTCAAT
>DATIED010000456.1:0-8216 GCA_035455965.1 Spongiibacteraceae bacterium | reverse complement strand
ATTAATAGCCATATCGCAGCGACGATGCTGCGCTGCAAAGAGTATTGGTATTAGTTACCGATTTGTGGGCGCTTCAGCAAGCGCAATAACGCCTCTGCCAACGGTCGCCGCGCGGATTCCTGAATCCATCATAAATACGCTACCATTGATAGCGCTGCGCACGCCAATAAGACAGCACAAATAGCTTTGAAAAATACCCGGAAATCTTCCCGCAGCTAGAAAGGGATGTTCACATGCGAAGTGTATTGCGCCGCTACATGGGGCGACGTTTGCCAAACGACACGGATCTACGCTTCCGTGCCAACCTCTTGCTGTCGATTTTATCCACGATCGATATTTTATCGTCCTTCGTCATACTTTATTTTATATTCGCGGCACCGCTGCAGATGGATACGGACACACGGCGCTGGGCTCTGCAGTTAATCGTCGCCTCCGCGGCGATTTATTGCAGCCTGACCGTAGCGCTGCTCAATGGCTACTATCGCATCGCAATGATCGGCACCGTCACCGTGGCGTTAACTTCCGTGGGCGGCGCGGTAATGGCAACGTCCGGCCTGCCCGCCTCCCCGGCGGTGCCACTATTGTTGCTGCCGGCCATCATTGCTTTCTGCATATTGGGTCCATATCGCGGCATCCTGGTCGCCCTATTGATTCCCGCACTCTGTGCATTGCAGTGGTATTTATCGACGTATTGGGGCCTGCAATTGCCGGCATCGCAATCGGGCAAAAATCCGGTGATGGACGGGCTGTTGATCAATGGCGTCAACTACTGCCTGGTGATCGCCGTATTATTGGTGTACGAGCGCATTAATAATAATTTACGCCGCGAGCGCGACGCCGAGCGCCAGCGGCTCGCTCACTTTGCCACCCACGATGATTTGACCGGTCTCGCCAATCGCCGCCATTTTCTGCAGCGGCTCGCCGAATCCTGCGCGCGTTGCGACCGCGGCGGCCAGCAGGTGGGCGTACTGTATATCGATCTCAACGGCTTTAAAAAGATCAACGATTCGCTGGGCCATAGCGCCGGCGACAAAACGCTCGTCCAGATCGCCGAGCGCCTGACGGCGATGCTGCGGCGGCAGGATCTGGTCGCGCGGCTCGGTGGCGATGAATTCGCCATTGTTATCGATCCCTGCGGCCCGCAGAGCGAAATTAACGATCTCTGCCAGCGTATACAGAACCGCATTGCCGAGCCGTTGATCTTCGACGCCAGCCAGCTCAGCATCGGCGCCAGTATCGGGGTCGCGCTCTATCCCAGCGAAGGCATCGATATCGATCACGTGTTGCGGCTGGCCGATGTGGCTATGTATGCCGCCAAACACGCACGCGACAAAACAGCCGCTTGAAGATATCGCCAGGTTATACAGGGCAGCCGGCGCCATTGCGGCTCGCCTAATCGAATTGCGTTTGCTGCGCGCGAATATCGACATCTGCGCGATCGCGGCGCGGTCGTCCGCCGAGCCAGCACAGCCAACTGACGAGCATCGCGGACAATACGCCGACAGCCAGTTTAAGGCCGCTGCCGAATAACAGCGGTGCGACGACGCCGGTCACGATCGCAAAACTCAACATGCGCACGAACAATTGCATCGCCGCCGCAAGACCGCGATTGCGCGGAAAAAAGTCCAGACCGATAACGGCCAGCGCCGGCGTCGCCAGCGCGGCGCCGAACGAATAAAGCATCAGCGGCAATACCGCCCATGGAATCGCCGCCGTATAAAAATAGTTGTAGACGACATTGATAGCGGCCGCGCTGGCCATTGCCGCGTAACCGATGCCGATCAAGCGCCGCGGCTCGATGCGCGCCGCATAGCGACCCGATAGCGTGGAGCCCAACATCAAGCCGCTGATCAACGGAATAAATAACCAGGCGAATGCGGTCTCCGGCAGCCCCAAAACAGTCATAACAAAATTCGCCGCCGAACCGACATACAACGCAAAACCACCAAACGCCATTGCACCGGCACATGCCAGCAGCAGAAAGCGGCGATGCCGCAGCACATCGCGATAGTGACTGGCGATCAACCTGATGGCGAATGGATGTCGCGCCGCCGGTGGCAAACTCTCCGGCAACGCGCGATAACAAACGGCAATCATCGACAGACCGAACGCTGCCAGAAATATAAAAATGGCCCGCCAACCGAAGGTTACCTGCAGCCAGCCGCCAAGAATCGGCGCAATCGCCGGCGCCAGCCCGAACGTTGTTAAAATATACGACAGCGCCCGCTGCGCCGCCGGACCGGACAAACGGTCGCGCACGATCGCCTGGCCGATTACCGAGCCGGCACCGGCCACCGCACCCTGCAACACGCGAAACGCCAGCAACCAGCCGAAGCTGGGCGCAAACGCGGCACCCAGCGCAGCGACCACATAAATAATCAGGGCGCCGAGCAATACCGGTCGGCGCCCGAATGAATCGGACATCGTGCCGTAAAACAAGGTCATCAGTGCAAATGCAAACAGATACAAACTTAAGGTCTGCTGCACCATGACGGCACTAACCGCAAAGCTCGCACCGATGGCCGGAAACGATGGCAGATAAGTATCGATCGCCAACGGCCCGACCATCGCCAGGCCAGCTAAAATCGCGATCGTCGATTTATTCATAAAAACTGCAACGCGGCGCTGCACCTGTCCAAAGAGTAGTCGGCCAACGATAGTCGCTCAAAGCGATCGAAAAACAGGCACTCGTCGTCAGCGACGGCGCCGCAGCAAAGTTCATGGGTTTTCCTTAATTTCTCTTGATATGTCACAGTCGTGACGCGACATGTCACCGGCATGACCCGATATACCAGCATCGTGAATAGTAACAGCGAAAGCTAAACCGTTAGCATATCGGTGCACGTATAAATACATCCTGAGCGCATCGGACAACTCGCAGCCGGCGCGGCAAGCTCAACCGCGGCAACGGTTGGCCAGCGATGAGCGGCGCAACGCCGACGCGACAGCTATAGTTGATGCATTCGCCACCGCTTCGAGCAACCATTTATTATGAAGGACAGTTTTCCTCCGCCGGGCATTGTGCGCAGCCACTTAAAGCTGGCCATTATTACGGTGGGGCTGTGCGCGGCATCGATGGCCCAGGCCGGCACGCTGACGGCTGTCGTTACCGATGCCGGCGGCGCCGCTGTCGAGGACGCAGTGATCGCCCTGTACGATGGCAAACGAGTGCCCGCAACTTCGCAACAAGCCACACTGGATCAACGCAATAAACAGTTCGATCCGCACGTGCTGGTCGTTCGCACGCATACCAGCGTGCAATTTCCGAATAGCGACGATATCCACCACGAAGTCTATTCATTCTCGAAGACCAAACCGTTCGAGCTGCCGCTCTACCACCGCACCCCCGCTGCACAGGTGAACTTCGATACGCCCGGCGCGGTCGTGCTCGGCTGCAATATCCACGACAACATGCTCGCCTATATTTACGTTGTCGATTCGCCGTGGTACGCCAAAACCGACAGCACCGGCAAATTAATCATCAACGAATTGCCGGTCGGTAAATATCGCGCGCGCCTGTGGTATCCAGGATTGACGGAGACCGCGCCCACCATCGAGCAGGAGGTAATCGTGACCGCCAATGCGGCGACCGCGATTACGTTTAATAACGCACAACGCGAAGCGCGTGCTGCCAGCGTTCCCACCACCCGTAGCTGGAGCGAGCGTAGAGCGAACTGATGCGCACGAGTTATCGCACCAAACTACTGCTGATCCTGATCGGTCTGGTCGCTGCATTGCAACTGGTGACTTATGTGGCCGCACGCGCATCGATTCGTAGTGCGATCATTCGCTATGCCGAGCGCGATCTGGAAGTCGGCGCCGATGTATTTGCAAAATTGATGCAATCGCGCGGTCAACAATTGGCCGGCTCAGTCGCGGTGCTGGTCGATGATTTCGGCTTTCGCCAGGCGATCGCCACCAACGACTCTCCGACTATTCAATCGGCCTTGATCAATCAGGCGCAGCGCGTCGCTGCCGACCGCGCGATGGTGATCGACAGTAATCGCATCGTGCTGGCGGACTCCCACGCCACCAGCGTGGCACACGCGGAATATTTTCCAGAATTACTCGCGGCCGCCGATCAAAACGGCACCGCCACCGAATTATTGATTCTCGAGGGTGTGCCCTACCAATTCGTAGCGGCGATCGTGCGCGCACCATTGCGTATCGGTTGGGCCACCATGGGTTTCGAACTCGATGAGACCCTGGCCGGCGAGATGAAAAAGCTCAGCGGTCTCGATATCTCCTTCGTCGATTTACAGGCGGCGGCGCCGCGCTATTTCGCCGGTACGCTGCCGCGCGCAGACGCCGAAAAACTGCTGCCGGCACTCCAGGCCAGCCTCGTCACCAAATCCTATATTTTGGATTTGGGCGATCGAGCCATGTTGACGCTGATGCGGCCGCTCGGCGATAACCACAATCAGTTGGCGGTAGTGCTGCAAGTACCGATGGAGAAGGTGCTGCAGCCATATCGCAGTTTAAGCCGGCAATTGCTCTGGGTGACACTATTGGGATTGGCCGGCGCCGTGGTGGCCGGTATTTTTCTGGCGCGCTCGCTATCGCGCTCGATGCATACCCTGGCCGGCGCGGCGCAACGTATTTCCGCAGGCGATTACAGCGGCCGCGTCGACTCCCGCAGTCGCGACGAATTGGGCGATTTAGCGCGCGCCTTTAATGTGATGCAAGACGCCATCGTCGAGCGCGAACAGCGTGTGCTGCATCAATCGCAGCACGATGCGTTGACCGGTTTACCCAATCGTACACTGGCGCTGCAATCATTGGCCCGCGCGATCCAGCAGGCGGCAGCCAGCGCGGATAATGTCGCGGTTGTCGTGTTCGATATTCGCAACTTCAAATCGATTAACGATGCATTCGGTCACGACGTCGGCGATCGCGTTCTGCAAGCGGTGGCAGAGCGCACGCGTGCCGGCGCCAAACAACGCGATACCGTAGTGCGGCTCGGCAACGACGAATTTCTGCTGGTGTTGGCGCAAGTCGACGCGGCGCTCTGCAAGCAAATCGCGCAACGGCTATTAGAGGCCATCGGCCAGCCGCTGGCGATCGGCGACATCGCGCTACATATAGAAGCGCATATGGGCATCGCAACCTATCCGCTCGACGGCGACACCCCCGATGTATTGGTACGGCGCGCCGATATCGCCATGAATATGTGCAAGCAGCAAAGCAGCGGCTCGCAGGCAACACATATCATGGCGTATCAAGGTGGCTGGGAAGAATCGCGGCTGCGGCGCCTGGCATTATTGCAAAACTTAAAGGATGCCATCGCCGGCTCGGGACTGCATTTGAATTTCCAGCCGAAACTCAGCTTCACCGCGGAAAATTATCTCGGCGCGGAAGCGTTGATTCGCTGGCAACATCCGCGCCTCGGCTTTATCGGACCGGACGAATTTATTCCGATCGCGGAGCAATCCGGGACTATCGTGCAGCTGACGCAATGGGTTTTGGATAAGGCGATAGGACAAATCGCCGCGTGGCAGCAACAGGGATTGCCGGTGGTGGTATCCGTGAATATTTCGGCGATGGATTTGCTCGAAGCAAGCCTGCCGCCCTACGTCGCCGCCAAATTGCAGCAATACAACGTCAGCCCGTCGCTGTTATGTATAGAACTCACCGAAAGTTCGGCGATGCAGGACGCGCAACACAGCATGGCGATGCTGCAAAAATTGCAAAGCATGGGCATCCGACTTTCGGTCGACGATTTCGGCACCGGCTATTCATCGCTGTCGCAACTTAAAAAACTCAATGTCGACGAATTGAAAATCGACAAATCATTTGTCTTGAAGCTCGATCAAAGCGACGACGATTTAGTGATCGTACGCTCCACTATCGAACTGGGCCACAACCTCGGCCTGCAAGTCGTGGCGGAGGGTGTCGAGAACATCGAGTCGCAAACCATTCTGCAAAAGCTCGGCTGCGATATGATTCAGGGCTATCTATTGGCTAAACCCATGGCGCCGGAAAAATTTTTCGAATGGGCGCAGCAGCGGGAAAAATTGGCCTCGGATTTAAGCCTCGACCATCCTTCACACTAGATGGCCCTATAGATTTATCGCTCCTGCCAGGTGTAAAAATATGCAAAAAACACTAGCGCCACGTCTATTGCAGGTGGCCTTGCACTGTACTGTCTGGGGACTTGCTATCGGTATTATCGATAATACGGCAGTAGCCGACGACGGTCGTCTGCTCGCGACCGGCGGCGGCAGCCAAATCGAAGGCAGCGCCGGTGGCGGCATTGTGCCAATGGCGGTATTGGCCGGTTACGGCGCGGAGGATCAACACGGCGGCACGGCATTTGTCAGCCACGTGCAAACCAGGGATTACAAACTCGACGTATTCGGCGCGGCCTGGAGCTGGAACAATCGCGTGGAAGTTTCCGCCGCACGCCAGGAGTTATACCTCAATAAATTGGCCGATGCCCTGGGCGTGACCGACAACACCATCGCGCAAAATATTTTCGGGGTAAAAGTACGCTTAGCTGGCGATCTGGTCTATTCGCAGCTGCCGCAAATCAGCGTCGGCGCGCAGTACAAAGTCAACGAGGATTTTTTTATTCCGCACGCTGCAGGTGCGCGCGACGACAGCGACTACGATCTCTACATCGCTGCCAGCAAATTATTTTTGGGCGATTTTTTCGGCCACAATATTCTGATCAACGGCGTCGCACGCTCGACGCGCGCTAATCAAGGGGGACTGGTCGGCTTCGGCGGCGATAAAAACAATAATCGCGAAGTCGTTTTCGAAGGCTCCACCGCTATTTTCCTCAACCGTTATTGGGCGGTGGGCGGCGAGTATCGGCAGATGCCCGACAATTTATCGTTCGCTAAAGCCGACGATTGGCGCGACGTTTTTATCGGCTGGTTCCCCAACAAACAATGGTCCGTGATCGGCGCCTGGGTCGATCTCGGCGCTATCGCCACACTGAAGAATCAGCAGGGCTGGTATGTTTCGTTACAGGGTAGCTTCTAAGATGAAGACGATGCGCAATTTTTATTTTGCTGTTTTATGCGCGGTTCTAACGGCCTGCGCCAGCACCTATAACAGTGGCGATCAACTATACCGCGATCTGGGCCAGCAGGCTGGCATCGAGCGTTTGATCGATGGTCTGCTCGACAATATCGCGCGCGACGATCGCATCTTTCCGAAATTTCGCGACGCTAATATCGATCGTCTGCGCGGCAAGCTGATCGAAAAATTCTGCAGTTTAAGCGGCGGCCCCTGCGAATATACCGGCCCATCGCTGAGCCAGGCACATGGCGGCCTGCATATCACCGAAGCGGAGTTTAATGCTCTGGTCGAAGATTTAATCGACGCGATGGAAAGCCAGCGCATCGCAGTGTCCACGCAAAATAGATTGCTGGCGGTGTTGGCGCCGCTGCGTCCGCAGGTTCTGCATCAGTGAAGTCGTAGCGACAACTAAAACCTGTGCCATTCGACACACCATTGTGATTTCGCCAGGCCCTCGCACCATCCCCCGTGCCGACCGGGCCCGCTTTTTTCAGCGCTTGTCGTGGCCTTAAGCTCCGGTGGGCACCGACAAGGGTGCCCACCGCTGCGCTGAAATTTCTGCAATGGCTTCGAGCTCGCCACTAGTTCAAGCGCTGAAAAAAGCGGGCCCGATCGACACCGATCGCAGTGCTCCATGGCTACGGCTAGCGAAGCATGGCAGAGGATTATCGAGCGGCGCCTGCCTGAGTTTTTCAAAGGCCCGACTAATGCCGCGCGCGAATCTACTCGCGAAATCTCAGCGTAGAGTGGCGCGCCCTTGTCGGTGCGCCACTGAGCTTAGGGCATGAGGGCCTTTGAAAAATTCAGGCAGGCGCCGCAGTTGATGAAACTGTTTTGAATGTCGTAGAGCATTTCTTTTGACATATCATGCCGCTTCGCACGAATCATGTCGGCGGATCGAATGATCCGCCCTACGCCTCTGATCCGATCGACACCCATCGCAGTGCTCCATGGCTACGGCGAGCGGTGCGTGGCAGAGGATTATCAAGCGGCGCCTGCCTGAGTTTTTCAAAGGCCCGACTAATGCCGCGCTTGAATCTGCTAGCGAAATATCAGCGTAAAGTGGCGCACCCTCGTCGGTGCGCCACTGAGCTTAGGGCATGAAGGCCTTTGAAAAACTCAGGCAGGCGTCGCATCCAACAAAACTGCTTTGAATTTGAAATGCCTTCCAGAGAACGTCAACGAAAATT
>DATIED010000455.1:0-6506 GCA_035455965.1 Spongiibacteraceae bacterium | reverse complement strand
TCGACAATCGCGATCACGCGATCGAGCGCCTGGCCCGAAACAGGCGCCGATACTGCGGGCGTTTGCGCATCGTCTGTCTGCGCGTATAGCGACGGCGCCAGCGCTACCATTGCGGCGAGACATGCGCCGCGCCACAGTTGACCTGTTTTACTCATGTTACTTGTACCCCCAGATGCTCTCTTTCAGCAGTGTGTCGACTTTGCGACCCAGACCGCCCAAGCCTTTCAATTGGAATTCGATCAGAATAGCGCTCTCGCGTTGCGAGGTCTCCGGCTGAGCAAGCGTGTTGTTCTCGAAGTTTTGGCCGAATACCGCGCGTTGATAGACGATGCGCGTCAGCCAGCAGCAATCCTCGTACTCGAGGCCGACCAGATCCTCCAGCGAGGAATGTAAATCCAGATCGTAGTTAACCCGCATAAACAGGCGCCAGCTCTGCGAGATCGGCAGCGCCATCGAAGCATCGGCCTGACGAATGCCGTTGGTTAAGGTGGAGACTTCCGGATTGCTCTCGTTGTAGCGATAGCCGAGATTATAAATGGCGCGATCCTTGGGCTCGTAATGCAGATAGAAGTTTCCCTGCTGAATACGATTTTGGTCGGCATCCCATAAGGCGTTGGTGGTGGTCCACAGCGACTCCAGCGGCTGCGCTGCCAATTGCGCGGCGATCGCCGAGTTAGCCTGACTATCCTCCGATTCGGTGGGCAGCGTATTGACCTTGCGATCGGCGAAATAAAATATCTGGCCAATACTGGCGTGGCCCAATTCGCGGCCGCTGCTGTCTTCGATCAGGCGCGAGGTCATGCCGGCCGAAGCCTGATTGAAATCCTCGAGCCGATCGTTGCCGATAAAGCGGCGCGGCTGAAACAGCTGGTGATAATCGAAAGTCAGCGCGCTGGTATCGAACAGCGGGTGGTCGAGTTGCTTTTGAAATGGGCTGTAGAGGTAATAAAGTCTCGGCTCGAGCGTCTGCTGGAAGCTGGACTCGCCAAACGCGACCTCGCGATCGAAAAAGACTCCGGCATCGAGAATGGTCTCGGGCACTGTGGTCGACATGTGGTTACTGCGATCGGACTGACTATCCGGCCAGCTCAAGTCGTAACTGACGTTGCGCAGACGCAATTCGGGCGTGAAATAGCTCGAAGTCCAGCGCATCGGAAAGCTGACGCCTGGCTCCAGATACAGGCGATTGCCGGTAACCCAGGGACCGCCGCGCGTCAGCTCGTTAGCTTCGTCGTGGTCGAAGTCGGTGAATTCGCCGAGCAGGCTATAGTCGAGCGCGAAATTGGTGCCCTCGGCATTGCGGCCGATGATGAAGCGGGGCTTTTGCCGGTACGGCTCGTTGATCAGCGGATCGACGGTTTGATATTGCTGAACTTGTATGCCTGAGAACCAATTTTCATAGTTGAGGTTCAGCGCTGCCGACTGGTTGAGCGAAACCTGACGCTTGATATTAAGGCTGGTGATGCTGAAGTCGTGCAGATAATTGGCGTCGCTGACGCGGGTGTAATCGATCGCCGTCGAGAAGTAGCTATTTAAATGGCCACTCTCCTTGGCACTCATGAACCAGCGATCCTCGTCGGTTTTTTGATCGTTGCTGAGCTTGGAACCGTTTAATTGCCAATTGCTGAAGGAGTTCAGGTAGCGCAGCTCGGTTTCGACCATAGTGCCGCGATCGGTGATCGCTCGCGGTGCGATCGTGGCATCGAGATTCGGTGCGAGATTCAGATAGTAGGGCGCCGAAATATCGAAACCGCCGGAGCTCGTGGCAATGCCTGGCCATAAAAAGCCGGACTGGCGACGATCATCGAGCGGGAAGTTGATATAGGGGGTATAAAAAACCGGGACGTCGGCTACGCGAATAACAGTGTGACCGGCTTCGCCGCGGCCGGATTCGCGGTCGAGTCGAACGTGGCGCGAGTCTAATTTCCAGTCTTCGCTATCCGGCGGGCAGCGCGTGAAAACCGCTTGATCCAGCTCGATCACATTTTCCTTGCGCCGGCTCAGTTTATTGGCAGTGACGCGCGCGCCGGTGGTGTAATCCAGCATGGTCGCATCGATCACATTGCCGAAACTATTGGTGGTCGTCATGTCGGCGCTGGTACCGGTGATACGGGTACCCGGCTGATGCACTATCACATTGCCGTACAGGTGAGCTCTATTCGTGCTGCGTTCGAGTTCGGCGCGATCGGCGGTCAGTTTGAGATGGCCCTGCGTCACCGTTACGCCGCCGTCCATTTTGACAACGTCGCCGACCCACTCGGAGTGCGCGGCATCGGCGCGCACCGGCACTTGTTTCGGCGATTTATCGGCATCCTGCCAATTGAACGGCGGCTCGATATAGACGCCATCGCAAACCGAATCGGGGCGACAACAAACCGCGTCCGAGTAGGGTTGCCAGTCCCAGGTATTGGCCGTTATCGGGGAGTAGGTGGCGGTATTCGCGGCGGCGGCTGCCGGCGCTGTACTTTCTTCCGTAGCGACCGGTTTAGCAGTAGCGGCGGGTTTAGGCGCGACGGATTCAGTCTGCGCTGGCGCGCTGCTGCTGTTGACAGTTTGCGGTGCCGGTTGCGGCTCGGGCTCTTTGCGCAGTGGCGCCGCTACGACCGGTGCAGCCGGCGGTGGCGCTATCGGTGCCGGCCTGGCTGGTGCTGGCGTAGTCGGCGCCGCAGTTGGCAGGGACTGAGTTGGTAAGGCTCGCGCCGGTGGTGCCTGAGTTGTCGGTACCTGAGTGGGTGCTTGAACCGGCACCGGTGTGGCGCCACTCGCTGCGGCGTCGCTTTTCGGCGCGCAGGTCCAGTTACCGTCGGCGCCGGTATGGCAGGACCAGCCCGGTGCGGCAAGTGCAGGTATCGGTAACAACAGTAGACTGGCCGAAAGATATGCGGTCGGCCGCGGCATTTTAGTAAATCGTTGGCTCACGGAGGTTCTTCTAATGACGTAAGGCGGCTGCAAAAGAGCGAGCAAGCCGCAGGATTTTTGCCTGGGTTTGAGCGAGCGTGGATAATAAAGCATTAGTGGCGCGATGGCCAAAATTCTCACTGTTGTTAACACTGTCATTAAATAGGTACTGCTAAGGACTCTATGCGCGAATTACAAGAATGGCTCGCCCACCAGCTCCAAATCGATGCAACCCAACTGACTTTGCAACCCGCCTCCAAGGATGCCAGCTTTCGGCAATACTACCGCCTGCGGCTCGATGAGCGCAGCCTGATCGTCATGGACGCCAGCGCCGAGCTGGCAAGTTGCAAACCGTTTGTCGAAATCGCGCGGCTGCTCGCGGCCGCCGGGTTAAATGTTCCGACTATTCTGGCGGAGGATTTGGCGCGCGGTTGGCTGCTGCTGAGCGATCTCGGTTTGCAGACCTATCTCGATATACTCGACGAGCGCAATGCCGACGCATTATTTACGCCGGCGATCGACGCATTGGTACAGTTGCAGCGCATCGAATGCCCGGCCACGCTGCCGCGCTACGATGATGCATTGTTGCGCCGCGAGTTGGAGTTATTTCCCGAGTGGTATTTGCAACGGCACTTGGGTTTGACCATCGATGCGGAATTGCGCGCGCAGTTGGATGTGCTGTTTACCTTGCTGATCGAAAGTGCGTTGGCACAGCCGCAGGTATTGGTGCATCGCGATTATATGCCGCGCAATTTAATGTTGAGCGAGCCATCGCCCGGCGTATTGGATTTCCAGGATGCCGTACGCGGTCCGATTAGCTACGACCCGATTTGTTTGTTCAAGGATGCATTCATCAGCTGGCCCGAGCCGCTGGTCGAACAATGGCTGCGCGTTTACTGGCAGCGCGCGCGCGCCGCCGGTTTGCCGGTGCCGGAGGATTTTGCCTGGTTTTATTTGCATTGCGATTTAATGGGCGCGCAGCGCCATCTCAAAGTGATCGGTATTTTTGCGCGCATCAATTATCGCGACGGCAAGCCGAAATATCTGCAGGATGTGCCGCGCTTCTTTAAATATTTACGCGCGGTCTGCGAGCGCCGACCCGAACTGGAATCGTTGGCGCTGCTTTTGAACAGAATTCCGGTGCAAGTATGAAGGTCATGTTATTGGCGGCTGGCCTCGGGGCGCGTATGCGCCCGTTGACCGAGCACACGCCAAAGCCGTTATTGCCGGTGGCGGGCCGCCCGCTGATCGAGCATCATTTAATGCGCCTCGCCGCTGCCGGTTTTACCGAGATTGTGATTAACATCGCGCATCTCGGCGCGCAAATCGAAAAATATTTAGGCGATGGCGCGCAGTTGGGCGTTTCTATCCAGTACTCGCGCGAAGAGCAACCGCTGGAGACCGGCGGCGGCATTTTTCGCGCGCTGCCGCTGTTGGGCGAACAGCCTTTCATGGTGCTCAACAGCGATATCTGGACCGATTATCCCTTGCAGCAACTGCGCGCGATAAAACCGCGGCGCGCGCATTTGGTGATGGTCGACAACCCCGGTCATTTGACGCACGGCGATTTTTATCGCGGCGCGGATGGCTTGTTGAGCGAGCAGGGAGTCGGCAGCAAATTAACTTATGCGGGGCTCGCGGTGTTTCATCCCCAATTGTTCGCCGATTGCAGCGACGGTATTTTTCCGTTGCGCCCTTTATTTATTCGCGCCATGCAGCAGAACTTGTTGAACAGCGAATATTATGGCGGCCAGTGGCTGGATGTCGGTACGCCAGAGCGTTTGCAACAGGCGGATAATCTTGCCCGCGCTACTGCAGAGCAGCGGGTTTAGTGTTTTGCGTCGCGCGCGGCTCTTCGTCTTTCGGTTCGCCATCGAGCGGGCGCTGCAGCCACGCGCGCACGCGTCGCACCATTAAGCTTTGCTGTGCGCCTTCCGCGGCGGCGATCGGCGGCAATTCCAATCTTCGATACGTGCGTTGCCGCTGGTGCAATACTGCGCGGCGGCGCGCCTCCGCGTCGGCAAGCGCTTGCGGATCGCTGCTTAAAATAATATCGAGCGTCGGCAATTCGGTGCTCGGCAAAATTTTGGGTAAATCGTCCTCGATACCATTTAAGCGATTGGCCGGAGCGATCAGTACCAGCGTGGTGATAGGATCGGTTTTTTTCAGCGCCGGATCTGCAACCATTTGTCGCACCGCTTCGGCGGCGCGAGTGGCCCCGCTGCCAAAGCCCAGCAGCACCACATTTTTTTGTTTTTGATCGACGAAGTATTTCACCGCCGCAGTAATTCGTGCTTGCGCGCGCGGCTCGATACCGCTCGCGACGGCATTCGCTGTTGCGGGTGCCGGCGTCGGTGTCGGTGGCGCGGCTTTATTGGTTGGAGTGCCGGCGGCCGGCACGGCTGCGGCACCTGCGGTCGCTGTAGTCGATTGCGTAGCGCGATCCTGCGCCGGTGCCGGTAATTCGATGCTGAGCGTGCTCCAGCCATGTAACGGTAAATCATCGATCAGTGCGGCAACAGTGAAGGGCCAGCTTGGGTGTTGTCCCGATGCATGCAGAATAATTACCGCGCCGCGCGGCAGGCCGGATAAATCGCCGATATAGCGCGCGGGAAAATTGTCGCTGCCAGCCTGTAAGGTCAGTAGTTGCTCTGGAGGGGTGCGATCGAGCAGTGTCGCATTGTGGTCGCCGGCTACGCCGCCCAGCGATTTGGCTGGCGCCGGCGCAGTTGGGGTCGTGGTTGTAGTTGCTGGCGCGGCCGTTGGCGCTGCGGCGGTCGCCGGTGCTTTTGCAGTGGAGCGCGCAGCGCCGCCGGCTGGCTGCGCGTTGGCTGCAGAGCACAGCAATACGGCGAGCAGCGCGCTGGAAATTATCGATCGTAGGCTGTTCATGACGGCTTCCCATTCTTCACTTTTTATTCCCGCCCATCGTCCAAGACTGTTTTGCACCGCTCATGACTACTTTCGATCGTTCACGACTGCTTTGCAGTCCCGCTCAGGGGAGGATTTCCCTTAGAATAGCGGCTTTCCTCTTCCATTCTGTAGGTATGCGATGACTGATTACTGGATTGCGCCATCGATTCTGTCGGCGGATTTCGCGCGGCTCGGCGCCGAGGTCGATGCGGTGCTGGCAGCCGGCGCCGATATTATTCATTTCGACGTAATGGACAATCATTATGTACCGAATTTGACGATCGGTCCGATGGTTTGCGCGGCGCTACGCAAATATGGCGTAACGGCACCGATCGACGTGCATTTGATGGTGAGTCCGGTCGATCAGTTAATCAACGATTTTGCCGCCGCGGGCGCCAGCTACATCACTTTTCACCCGGATGCTTCGACACATGTCGACCGCTCGCTGCAATTGATTCGCAGCGCTGGCTGTAAAGCGGGTCTGGTGCTGAATCCGCATGTCGGCCTGGAGCCGTTGCATTACGTCATGGATAAAATCGATATGATTTTGTTGATGTCGGTGAACCCCGGCTTTGGCGGCCAGCAATTTATTCCCGGCACATTGGAAAAGGTGCGGCAAACGCGCGCGCTGATCGACAACAGCGGTTTTGATATTCGCCTCGAGGTCGATGGCGGTATCTCGGCGAAAAACATTC
>DATIED010000454.1:0-6843 GCA_035455965.1 Spongiibacteraceae bacterium | reverse complement strand
GACATGGCCGAAAAATTCGCTCTCCATCAGTTCGCCGGGAATCGCGCCGCAGTTGACCGGCACAAAAGCGCCGCTGGCGCGCGGCCCGTTGGCGTGAATCAGGCGCGCCACCACTTCTTTACCGCTGCCCGATTCGCCGCTGATATAAATCGGCGCCTGGCTGCGCGCCATCTTGGCGATTTGCCGGCGCAGCTCCTTCATGATCGGCGTGTTGCCTACCAGTTGGGCCGTGTCGCTGTAATTGATGGGGTCGTCGGCCGCGTCGAGGCGCAGACAACTTTGTATTAATCCGCGCAACCGTTCCAGATCGATCGGCTTGCTGATGAAATCGAAGGCGCCGGCTTTGAGCGCACCGATCGCAATATCGACGCTGCCGAACGCGGTGATCATGGCGACGGGTAATTGCGGCAGCTCTTGTTGGATGTGCTGGATGATATCCATGCCGCTGCCGTCCGGCAATTTCATATCGGTCAGGCACAGTCGAAATTCATATTCGTTCAATAGCTTTAATGCTTGTGCGACGGAGTCCGCCGCCGCGGTTTTCAATCCCATTCTACCAATGGTGATTTCCAGCAGTTCGCGGATATCCGGTTCGTCGTCGACGATTAAAATTTCTAATTTCTTTTTCATGATGCCCCATCGATTGGGTGTTGCCGAAAGCAGATTAGATGCTGCGCTTCACTCATTGATAAGCGGTTTGCGGTCGGGGTGCGAAAAATTAATTCGAAAGCAGCTTTTGCCTGTTTCGTGCCGCAGATAATGTAGCCGCGCCTGATTGATTTCGCATAGTTCGCGCGCCATATAGAGCCCCAGTCCATTGCCTTTGGGTTCGGTGGTAAAAAAAGGCTCGAAAACTTTTTCCTGATCCCGCTCGGCGACGCCGTCGCCATTGTCGATTACATCCAGTTGCGGCAATTCTTTTGTGCATTTACTGATAATTAAGGTAGCGCTCGCTTTGCCCGTTGCTTTTTCGCTGTAACGCAGCGCGTTGTCGAGCAGGTTGGTCAGCACCTGGCTAAGTTGTTCGCCATCGACATTGATTTGCACCAGCGCTTTTTCCTGGATGGAGATGTCGGCAGTTTTCGGCAGGCCTTGTTGATACTCTTCGACATAGGCATGCAGCCACGCGCCGAGGTCGATGCGCCGCGGGTTGGGCGGCGTGCGCCGCGATAACTGCAAGACGTTTTCGATGATGTTATTGATCCGGTGGGAATGATTCACGACGATATCAGCGAGCCGTTGATCGCCACTATCGAGCTGCGGCGACTCGCGCAACAGTTGGCCGGCGTGGCTGATCGCGCCCAATGGGTTACGAATTTCATGGGCGATGCTGGCGGTGAGGCGGCCGAGAGCCGCCAGCTTGAGCTGCTGCGCCCGCTGCGCGAGCTGGCCGCTATCCTCGATAAAAATCAGCGTATCGCTGGATTGGTCGTGGTTGAGGGCGGTGAAGCGGGCGATTAATTCCGGACCGGTATCGGCATGGCGAAACGGTTTTGAGACCGTGTCGGGATTCTTCTTCCAATTATCGAGTTGTTTTTGCAGCATGGCCGTGAGCGCATCGGTGTCGGCGTTGCGCGTGCGGTCGGCTTGCAAATATTCGGCTGCGGCTTGATTCACCATCTTGATATGCCCATCGGCGTCGACGACCAATATGCCGGTGCGCATGCGCTGAACAATCAGCTGGTTGAGGCTTTGCAATTTGCCGACGTCGGCCGCGCGCTCCTGTGCGAGTTGCTGCGAACTGCGCAGGCGTTGCGACAGCATTTGAAAGCCTAGCGAGGTGGCGAAGAACAATATACCGAGCGTGCCGGCGGTAAGCAGGCTTTGATTGGAGTGCGCTTCGCTGTTCAATAGATAGACGGTGTCGGTGAGCAGTGCGAGGCTCGCAAGCGCCGCGACCAATAATGCAATCTGGCCACTCAGCAGCAGGCTACTGGCGGCGACGCTCACCAATAACAATAATCCCAGGCCGCCGGTGGTGCCGTCGGACAGATGATTAAGAGCGATCAGCAGGGCGATATCGATAAAAAAATTGGCAAATAGCTGTTGCTTGCCCAGTTGTTTGGTTGGCGGCAATGCAATCAATAGAATCAGTGCGAAGGAAAAATAGGCGCCGCAAATAGCAATAAACAGTTGCGGATTATCGCGGCCGACCAGTGGGTCGCGCCGGGTGATGATCAGCATGGCGATCAGCACTGCGGTCAATGCCAGGCGATACCAGGTATAGACGCGAAATGGCACCCCATTGGATGGCAGAGACTGGACGGCCGAAATTGTGGGGTTGGATGTTGCGGTATTAAGCATCGATTGATTGTTAAGCCACGATCGGAATGGCTTAAGTCTAACGTATCTTTTCGCAGGTTTTGCTAAGCGCGGCGAATTGGCTGAGAATATCGCCTTTCACGCGATCGACCGAGGTATGGCAGTGCAGTTAAACATTGTGATGGCACAACTCAATCCGCTGGTCGGCGATATCGATGGCAACACCGATCGGGTCGTCACTGCCATTGAGCGTGCGCGCCTGGAGCACGCCGCCGATGTATTGGTATTTCCCGAGTTGATGCTGACCGGTTATCCGCCGGAAGATTTGTTGCTGCGCAGCAGTATCAAGCCGCGCATCGAGCGGGCGCTGGTACGTATCTGCGCAGCCGTGGGCGATTGGTATGTGGTGGTCGGTTATCCGAGGCTGAGCGCGGCCGGCTTACTCAATGTTGCCGGTGTTATCCATAATGGCAACCTCATTGCCGAATACGCCAAGCAGGAGTTACCGAACTATCAGGTATTCGATGAGAAGCGTTATTTCGTCGCTGGCGACCGTGCGACGGTCGTGGCGATGCGCGGTGTGCCGGTGGGCATCACGATTTGCGAAGACATCTGGCAGCCAGAGCCGATTCTGCGCGCGAAACAGGATGGCGCGCGTCTGCTGTTGAATATCAACGCTTCACCTTTTCATCGCGGCAAGCAGGGCGAACGCCTGCAATTGCTCGAACGACGCGCGCGCGAAGGCGATATGCCGATCGTCAACGTCAATTTAATTGGCGGACAGGATGAGCTGGTATTCGATGGCGGGTCGATGGCGGTGGACGCTGCGGGCCAACTGCGTGTAGCGGCGCCAAGCTTTACCGAGGGGCTATATCCGCTGATCGCGCAGTGGGATGGGTCGGCTTGCAGTATTGCCGACGGCACGCGGGCGGCGCAGTGCGGCGAAGTCGAAAGCGTGTATCGGGCATTGGTGCTGGGCGTGCGCGATTATGTGAACAAAAATCATTTTAAAGGCGCGGTATTGGGTCTATCCGGCGGTATCGATTCGGCGTTGACGCTGGCCATCGCGGTCGATGCGTTGGGGGCGGGCCGCGTCGAAGCGGTGATGATGCCGTTCCGGTACACCGCCGCGATGAGCATTGAGGATGCCGAGGATGAAGCGCGCCGGCTCGGTGTGTTGTATCGCTCGATTGCCATCGAGTCGATGTACAGCGCAGTAATGAGCTCGTTGAGCACGGAGTTTGCCGGGTTAGCTGCCGATAAAACCGAGGAAAATATTCAGGCGCGTTGTCGCGGCGTGTTATTGATGGCGATCTCCAACAAAAAAGGTTCGCTGGTGCTGACTACCGGCAATAAAAGCGAAATGGCGGTGGGCTATTCGACTTTGTATGGCGATATGGCCGGCGGCTTCGATGTTTTGAAGGACGTGCCGAAAACGCTGGTGTTTCAATTATCCGTCTATCGTAACTCTATTGGGGGGCGAGATTCGATCGGCCCGGTCATTCCGCAGCGCGTCATCGATCGACCACCATCGGCGGAATTGGCGCCGGATCAAAAAGATCAGGATACCTTGCCACCCTACGATGAGCTGGATCGCATTCTCGAGCTATATGTCGAGCACGATTTCAGTTTGGACGCGATCGTTGCCGAAGGTTTCTCGCGCGATACCGTGGCGCGCGTGATCCGTATGGTGGATTTGAACGAGTACAAGCGCCGGCAGGCGCCGGTGGGCGTGCGGATTACGCAGCGAGGGTTTGGGCGCGACCGCCGCTATCCGATTACTTCGGGGTGGCGCGCCGGGGACTGAAGGGCAGTTGTTAGTTGTTGGTGATTAGTTGTTGGTTGGGGGCAACAACCAATTAGTACTTCAAATACTCGGCGCGGTTATCGAATTTCGGCGGCGGCGGATTATCCAATAAACCGAATGTCATTTTGTTGGTCAGGCTGCGACGTTGCAGGCTGGCGGTGAGGTCGAACTCTTTAATGAAGTTGCCGTTGGCATCGAGCGATGGATGCTGCGGATAATTGGTGCGCAGCACGGTTAGCGCATCGTTGGCGAGATCGTTTAAATCCAGCAGCTGATAGGCCTGCACCATGACCGCCAAACCATCCGGCACCGCTTCGGTCTGCTGATAGTTTTCTACCACATAGCGACCGCGATTGGCGGCGGCCAGATACGCCTTGCGGCGAAAGTAATAATTGGCGACGTTGATTTCGTAGCGCGCTAATCGCGCCCGCAGGTAGGTCATGCGCGCCCGCGCATCGCCGGCAAACGCGCTATCGGGATAGCGATTCAATAATTGCCGGAAATCCTCGAACGATTGCAGTGCCTTGCCCGGGTCGCGCTCGGTCATATCGGTCGGCAGAAAGCGCTCGATCAGTCCGGTGCCCTCGGTGTAGTTGGCGAGGCCCTTCATGTAGAAAGCGTAATCGACGTTCGGATGCTGCGGGTGCAGGCGAATAAAGCGCTCGGCCGAGGCGATCGCGGCATCAGCTTTGTAGCCGCGATACTGAGCGTAGATCAATTCGAGTTGCGCCTGCTCGGCGTAAGGGCCGAACGGGAAGCGCGATTCCAATAACTGCAGATCCTTTTCCGCCAGATCGTAGTTATCGTTGCGCAGATATCTTTCCGCCTCCATATACAAGTCGCGCTCCGTCATATTTTCTTTTTTGTCATTCGACGAACACGCTGCCAGCAGCAGGGCTAACGCGATACAGCAAACGACGGCGGGCTTGCGGGAGGCGGGCTTGAACATGAAGCGGATGATCCTGTCGAGGTCTTGCGACGATGTCTTAATGGCGCTGCGCCCTTTACAATCGACTTATTCGTCGGCGCCGGGCGGCGCGGAGGCGCTATTTAACCACAGCCGCTAGCGCGCACCAATCTGTCTCTGGCAGATGACGGTCGAAAGCGGCAGCTGCGCCTGCCGATATCTTATTTGTTTGGAGAGTTTTTGCTCGATGTCAGCTACCCCGCGCCAACGGATTCAATTGCAAAGGACGGTGCCGCCAGCGTTAGGCGGCAGGCGTTTCGACCAGATCGCCGCCGATCTGTTCCCGGACTATTCGCGGGCTCGCTTGCAGGTTTGGATCAAAACCGGCGAATTGACCGTCGATAGCCAGCTGCGCCAACCGAAAGACAAGCTGGCAAGCGGGGCCGTGTTGGCGCTGCGGGCCGAGTTGCATCCGGTCGACGAAACCTGGCAGCCGGAGGCAATCGATCTGTCGATCGTGTTTGAGGACGAGGATATATTGGTGATTGATAAGCCAGCCGGGCTGGTGGTGCATCCGGCGGCAGGGCATGCCGATGGTACATTGCTCAATGCGCTGCTGCATCATTGTCCGGACCTCAATCTGGTGCCGCGTGCCGGCATCGTGCATCGGCTCGATAAGGACACCACCGGCTTGATGGTGGTGGCAAAAAATCTTACAGCGCAGGCGGCGCTGGTGGCGCAGTTGCAGGCGCGCGACGTGCACCGCGAATACGAGGCGATTGCAACCGGTGTGTTAGTCAGTGGCGGTACCGTGAATGTGCCGCTCGGTCGCCATCCCCGCGATCGTAAACGTCAGGCAGTAGTTAGTAGAGAAGGGGCGAGCAGCGGCAAAGAGGCGATCACCCACTATCGCGTGTTAAAACGCTTTCGCGCGCATACGCATATCCGTTGTCTGTTGGAGACTGGCCGCACTCATCAAATTCGCGTGCACATGGCGCATATTCGCCATCCGCTGCTCGGCGATCCGGTATACGGCGGCCGTTTTAAAAAGCCGGCTGGCGCAAGTGCCGAGTTGATCGAGCTGGCCAAGGCGTTCCCACGGCAAGCATTACACGCGCGGCGGTTGGAGCTGCGGCACCCGCGCCGCGCTGAAACGCTGTCCTGGGAGGCGCCGCTGCCGGAGGACATGCGCGAATTACTCGCGATGTTGGCGGCCGATAGCGAGCAACTGGTGCGATGACTATATCGTTGCTGAGACCGCAATGGCCGGCTCCAGCCAGAGTGGCGGCCTGTGTAACGACGCGTATCGGTGGCGTTAGTGCCGAGCCGTTCGATGGTTTTAATCTGGCCGAGCATGTTGGCGATGCACCCGACGCCGTGGCCGCCAATCGGCGTATGTTGATCGAGGCGACTCCCGGCCTGGCGGCGATCGGTTGGTTGCAGCAAGTGCATGGCGTTGCGGTAGTCGCCGCAGATCCGGCCCGGACGCCGGTCGCCGATGCGCTATTCACACGCGAGACTGCGCTAGGCTGTGCGGTTTTGACGGCCGATTGTTTGCCAGTGCTGTTTTGCGATCGCAATGGTACGCAAGTGGCGGCGGCACACGCGGGTTGGCGAGGATTATGTGCCGGTGTGCTCGAACAAACCGTGGCGCATTTTGCCGATCCGAGTACCGTGATGGCATGGTTGGGGCCGGCAATCGGTCCGCAACATTTCGAGATCGGTCCGGAAGTACGGATGCAATTTCTGGACAAGGCATCGGCTTCGCAGCGCGCTGCGACTGCGTCGTGTTTTACCCCCAGTCGGCGCGCGCAGCATTTTTATGCGGATATTTATCAGTTGGCCCGTTTGCGGTTACAGGCAATCG
>DATIED010000453.1:0-3629 GCA_035455965.1 Spongiibacteraceae bacterium | reverse complement strand
CTCTTACTACGATTACTACCAGCCGGAAGCGTACGTGCCGTCCTCCGATACCTACATAGAGAAGGACGCTTCCATCAACGAGCACATCGAGCAGATGCGCCTCTCCGCCACCAAGGCGCTGATCGAGCGCGAGGATGCGCTGATCGTCGCCACCGTGTCGGCCATTTATGGTTTGGGCGATCCCGATCAATATTTTAAAATGGTGTTTCATATCGCGCGCGGCGACTCCGTCGATCAACGCCAAATATTGCGCCGGCTCGCCGAAATGCAATACAAGCGCAACGACGCTACGTTCGGGCGCGGCACCTACCGCGTGCGCGGCGACATTATCGATATCTTTCCGGCGGAATCCGAGCGCGATGCCGTTCGCATCGAAATCTTCGACGACATCATCGAAAATATTTCCAAGTTCGATCCGCTCACCGGCGAAATTATCGGCCGGCTACCGCGCTTTACCATCTTTCCGAAAAGCCATTACGTGACGCCGCGCGAAACCTTATTGCAGGCGGTGGATTACATCGAAGAAGAACTTAAAGAGCGCCTGATTTATCTGCGCGCGCACGACAAATTAGTTGAAGCGCAACGTCTCGAACAGCGCGCGCGCTTCGACATGGAAATGATTCGCGAGCTGGGTTATTGCAACGGCATCGAAAATTATTCGCGCTATCTATCCGGCCGCGCGCCCGGCGCAGCGCCGCCGACACTATTCGATTATTTGCCACCGAACGCGCTGGTGGTGGTCGATGAATCGCATGTGTCGATTCCGCAAATCGGCGCCATGTATAAAGGCGACCGCTCGCGTAAAGAAACTCTGGTGGAATACGGTTTTCGGCTGCCCTCCGCGCTCGATAACCGACCATTGCGTTTTGAGGAATGGGAAAACCTGGTACCGCAGCTTATTTTTGTTTCCGCCACGCCGGGACCGTACGAAGGCGAACACGCCGCGCGCATCGTCGAACAAGTGGTACGCCCGACTGGCTTGATCGATCCGCGCATCGAGGTGCGGCCAGCGCGCAGTCAGGTCGACGATTTGTTATCGGAAATACAAAAGCGCGTCGCTGTCGACGAGCGCGTACTCGTGACGACACTCACCAAACGGATGTCCGAGGACCTCACCGACTATCTCGGCGAACACGGCGTGCGCGTGCGCTACTTGCACTCGGATATCGAAACGGTCGAGCGCGTGGAAATTATTCGCGATCTGCGGCTCGGTGAATTCGATGTCCTGGTCGGCATCAACCTGCTGCGCGAGGGTCTGGATATGCCGGAGGTTTCGCTGGTGGCCATTCTCGATGCGGATAAAGAAGGCTTTTTGCGCTCGGAGCGCTCGCTGATTCAAACCATGGGACGCGCCGCGCGCAATTTAAATGGCCTGGCTATTTTATACGCCGACAAAATAACCGGCTCGATGCAACGCGCAATGGACGAAACCGATCGCCGCCGCGACAAACAAATAGAGCACAACCTCGAGCACGGCATCACACCGAAGGGTCTCAACAAAACCGTCACCGATATCATGGAAGGCGCACGTGCACCCGGCACCAAAAGTAGCAAGCGCAGCAACGTTAAAGGCCGCAAAGTGGCGGAGCCGACCGCCGCCTATAAGGATTCGCTTGCAGCACTGTCGCCGGCCGAGCGCAGCAAGGAGCTTAAGCGACTCGAAGAGCGCATGTTCCAGCACGCTAAAAACCTGGAGTTCGAAGAAGCGGCACGCGTGCGCGATGAAATCGCCGCGCTTAAATATGAAGCGCTCGCATAGCGCCGTGCTTGCGCGCGCAGCAGTAGTTGGCAGTTATTATCTCTTGCCAAAAACTAACTACTAAGAACCAACTACTAAAAACTACCCCCTTTCGCTCAACAACTGCACGCAGTGCCGCGCAATGACCAACTCCTCATCGGTCGGAATCATCCATACACCAACGCGGCTGTGTGCGCTATGTAAACGTAGCGCATTGGCGGCGTTGGCGGTGGAATCCAGCTCGACGCCAAGCCAGTGCAAAGCTGCGCAGGTCGCCGCGCGAATCAAAGGCGCATGTTCGCCGATGCCGCCGGTAAAAACCAATGCATCGAAGCCGCCGGCAGTGGCAGCGAGCGCGCCTATTTCACGGACCAGGCGATGCACGAATACTTCGATCGCCTCGCGGGCCAACGCGCTATCGCTGTTCGATAAATCGCGCATATCGCTGCTCAAACCGCCCGATAAACCGAGCAGACCCGATTCGTGATACAGCAAATGCTCTAAAGTCGCCGCGTCGTAATTGCGCTCGCGCAATAAATAAATCAATACGCCGGGATCGAGACTGCCGCAGCGCGTGCCCATCACCAAACCGTCGAGCGCACTGAAGCCCATACTCGTCGCCACACTTTTTCCATTCACCATCGCGCAGACGCTGGCACCGTTGCCCAGATGGGCGACCAAGGTGCGGCCCGTGGCAGCACCGGCATCGACCAAGGGCAGCCGGCTGGCGATATACTCGTACGATAAACCGTGAAAACCATAGCGCTCGATACCGGCATCCGCCATCGCGCGCGGCAGGCCGAACAGGCGCTCGATTTTCGTAGTCGTGGCGTGGAAGCCGGTATCGAAGCAAGCGATCTGCGCAAGTTGCGGATACAGCTCCGCCAGCGCATCGATCGGCTCCAAATTATGCGGCAGATGCAGCGGCGCTAACGGTACCGTGGCGCGCAAATTAACCAATACTTGCGGGCTCAACACGACCGGCATGCGATAGCGAGGGCCGCCATGCACGATGCGATGTCCGGCCGCCAGCAGCGGCACATCAAAATTCTGAGCCAGCCATTCGATCAAAATTTTCAGCAGATTGCCGTAACCGGGGTGATTGTCGGCCTGCCATTCGCGCTGCAGTAAGAGCTTGCCATCCGGCGTTTGCACCGTTAACTCAGGTGCATCGGTCAAACGTTCGATAGCGCCGCCGACGCGCTTTATCGGCTCGGTGCCAATCTCGAACAATGTAAATTTCAAACTGGAGGAGCCCGCATTAAAAATCAATAACGCGCCGTGCAGCATCTCGCTTATCCCTACTTACGCATCTGAATGTACCGCCACTATGGCACGCCGGGCACTCTTCGAGTAGTAATGCCCATTAGCTTGCTACCGCGAGCCCGTTCATATCAGCGAACTACTTGTTACTAACCCTGACTTATTACTAACCCTGGCAGGAAAAACGAATTTTTAGATTATTTTCCCCACCTGAATACTTGAGTTTACGCTTGAGCCCACGCGCACAGGGGAGACTTATTGAAAGGATACTTGCGCACTTGAAGCCGTAACATTTTTGTAAAGAAAATATTTTACAACCTATGTTAGGCTTCGAGCCACGTCACTTCCAAGCGACCGGCAGCCAACTCCGATGACAGTTCCATCTCTGTGGAGCGACTTATCTCGTGAGCCGATATAGTTTAATTCTCGATGCCGACGACTTAATTCTCGATGCCGACGGCAACGCCGATACCGCGCTATTGGGCGGCACATCGCTTGAAGCGATTCCCGCGCCCTATCGCCGCCCACGCTACAACATCAGTCGCGGCCAATGCATTATTGTCCTGCGCAGCAATACCGAAACCGGTCCTGACAACCTGATAGCGTCCACGATGCAGTGGGGCTTTAC
>DATIED010000452.1:0-11240 GCA_035455965.1 Spongiibacteraceae bacterium | reverse complement strand
GAGAGGCTGTAGTGAGCGTATATCAGTACGACTTGTTTGTAATCGGTGCCGGCTCCGGCGGTGTTCGGGCCAGCCGCTTCGCGGCGCAATACGGCGCCAAAGTCGCCATCGCCGAAGATCTCTATCTCGGCGGCACCTGCGTAAACGTAGGCTGCGTGCCCAAAAAACTTCTGGTCTATGCCTCGCATTTCGATGAATTATTTCGCGACTCGGCCGGTTATGGCTGGGATATCGGCGCGCCGGTGTTCGATTGGCGCACGTTGATCGCTAACAAGGATCGCGAGATTCAGCGTTTGAACGCTATCTATGGCCGCTTATTAGAACAGGCCGGCGCGACTATTTATCGCGGCCACGCCCGGTTGCTGGATAAGCATACCGTGGCGATCAATGGCGAGACGATTACTGCGCGCAACATTTTGCTGGCCACCGGTAGTTGGCCTTGGGTGCCGGAATTCCCTGGCAGCGAGCACGCGATCACATCCAATGAGCTGTTCCATTTAACCCAATTTCCGCAACGCGTTGCGATTGTCGGCGGCGGCTATATCGCGCTCGAGTTTGCCGGCATTTTAAATGGCATGGGCGCTGAGACCGAGTTGATTTATCGCGGCGATTTATTCCTGCGGGGCTTCGATACCGAGGTTAGGGGGCATCTGGCAGAAGAGATGCGCAAGAAGGGCGTCACAATACACTTCAATCAAGAGGTCGAGCGAATCGTTAAGGTCGAGCAGGGGTTGCGCGTCGAGCTGCGCGACGGCAGCGCCATAGAATGCGATTGCGTGCTGTACGCCACCGGCCGACGGCCGCGGGTTGAAAATCTCGGTCTCGATGCCGCTGGTATTGAATGCGACTCCGCCGGCTATATTAAAGTCGATGAGCTGTTCCAAACCAATGTGCCGAATATTTATGCGATCGGCGACGTCATCGGTGGAATGGAGCTGACGCCACTGGCCCTGGCGCAGGGTATGGCGGTAGCCAAAACGCTGTTCCGCGACGATCCGACCACGGTCGACAGCGAATTCATTCCAACTGCGGTATTCAGCCAACCCAGCGTGGCCACGATTGGTTACAGCGAAGAGCTGGCGCGCGCGCGTTTTGGCGAGGTGACGATATTCGTTTCAACGTTTACCCAGCTCAAGCACACCTTGGCCGGCAACGCCGAACGGACTTTGCTCAAGCTGGTGGTGGATACGGCCAGCGATCGCGTGGTAGGGGCGCATATGGTGGGGCCGGATGCCGGCGAGATTATGCAGGGCATCGCGATCGCGATTCGCGCCGGCTCCACCAAGGCCTTGTTCGATACCACGCTGGGCATTCATCCGACCGCCGCCGAGGAGTTCGTCACGATGCGTACCGTTACGCGTTGAGTGGTAATTACTTATGGGTAAAGCGGCTGGGATGTGGTGCTATTGGCAGCCTAAACAAACGGTAATGTGCTGTGGGCCGAACATAAACTAATATACGCTGGCCGAGAGTTCCTAAACACCGTTCAGATTTCAACCGGCTGAAAACACGCCTGGATTTCTGGCCTGGTACGACAGAGTTTTAGTGCATAGTTTTTCAAAGAATAGGTTTTATAGAAAATACCAGTACTTGGAGAAGATGTATGGACCGTTTCATTGTTGTCTCATCCGATTGCCATGCCGGCTTACCGCCGAGCAAATATCGGGAGTATCTCGACCCGCAGTACCGCGAGATGTTCGACATGGCGTTGCCGCTGGAAGTCGCGGCGCGCGAGAAAGTCGAAAAGAATTTTCTGATCAAGGAAATCAACGAAGAATGGCGCAGAGGTAACGAAGATGCGCTCACCGGTGCGTGGGACCATTCCGAGCGCATCAAGATGCTGGATAAGGACGGCATCGCCGGCGAAATTATTTTTCCGGACGGTATCACCGAACGCAACGCACCGCCGTTCGGCGTTGGCCTGAGCCCCCCCGTCCGCGGTCAGTACGTGCCGCCGAGCGAGCTGATCTGGGCTGGTTCGCGCGCGCATAACCGTTGGTTGGTCGAGCTGTGCCAGATGGATCCGGCGCGCCATCACGGCGTCGGTGTAATACCGCTGTTGTGGGACGTCGAAGAGAGCGTTAAAGAAGTTGAATGGCTGGTCAAGAACGGTATTCGCTCGGTGATGATTCCGACCGTAACCGGTCAGTTCGATGGCTATAACAACAACAAATACGATCCGTTCTGGGCCGCCTGCCAGGCCAACGACGTGATTATCAATTTCCATTCCGGCGCCGCGCCGATGGAAGATTTCTTCGGCCATACCTGGACCGATATCGATCCGCGCACGGTCGGTGGCATGGGTGTGTTCGTCTGCGAAACCTTCTTCTGGACCTACCGTCCGCTGGTATTCATGATTTGGGGCGGCGTGTTCGAGCGCTTCCCGAAACTGAAAGCCGTTGTCACTGAAGTCGGTACTGGCTGGATGTTGCCGCCATTGCTGCGCTTGATGGACCACAACTATTTCGACGTGATGTTTTCGGCGAAACTCGGCGATTTCAAGAGCCATTTATCGATGTCGCCGACCGAATATTTCCGTCGCAACGTTGGTATCGGTGCATCCTGTATCGGCCGTGCCGACGTCGAAATACGCAACCAGCTCGGTTTGAATCAAATTATGTGGGGCAGCGATTACCCGCATCCGGAAGGTTCGTGGCCGCATACGCATAAGCAGATTTACGATGCGTTTGTCGGCATACCCGAGCAGGAAATCGCCTTGATGCTGGGCGAGAACGCGATCAAGTTCTACGGTTTCGATCGCGAGAAGCTGGCAAAAATCGCCGAGCGAATCGGTCCGAAGAAATCGGACTTCGTAGTGTAAAAAAAGGGGCTGCTTGCAGCCCCTTTTTAGTTGTTAGTAGTTAGTTCTTAGTAGTCGTGTAGGGCGGGTCATTTGACCCGCCATGTTGACTCTGCCTCGAAAGGTGGATCAAAATGATCCACCCTACGACGTGCTAGTAGCCAATCACGAATAACCGACAACTGCCAATAAAAAAGCCCGCAAAATGCGGGCTTTTTTATGGGTTAACTGCGGGCGCCAGCAGCCTGGCGTTGCTGTGCCATTTGCAGTGCCAGCTCGCGCAGCGGTGCCTTTACCAGTTTGCCGTTGAGATTGCGCGGCAGCGGTTCTTTGCTCAGCGTAATGAAGTCCGGCACCTTGTAATCCGCAACCTGCGTTTTGCAGTATTCGCGCACAGCGTCCTCGCTGAGTTCGACATTGGCGTAAATAAATACGTGCACGCGTTCGCCTAACACCGGGCAGGGGCTCGGTACCACCGCAGCTTCAACAACGCCCTCGATAAAAGCGAGCACATTTTCCACTTCGACGCTGAATACTTTAAAGCCGCCGCGAATAATGACGTCTTTGCGACGATCCAGAATGCGCAGGTAGCCTTCGCGATCGAGCGTGCCGACATCGCCCGAGCGCCAATAGCCGCCGATAAAGTTGCGCGCGCTTTCGCCGGGATTGTTCCAATAACCTTTGACCACACCGGGACCGCCGATCCAGATTTCGCCGACTTCATCGGGGCCCAGTTCGCGGCATTCGTCGTCCATGATGCGTATGTCGTAGCAATGCGCAGCGGTGCCGACACTCAATGGCCGCAGCGCGGTCTGATCGGCCGGAATAATCACCGTGACCGCGCTCGACTCGGTGGCGCCATAGCCTTGATGCAGGCGTAGATTCGGCAAATGTTTATGCAGCCGTTCGATGCTCGATTCGGGCATCGGTGCGCCGCCGTACAGGGCCGAGCGCCAATGATCGGCCAATTGAAAATCGTCGAAATCGGGTTCCAGCAATAGCCGCGTCAAAATAGTGGGAACGAACATCGCATCGGTGATTTTTTCGGCGCGCAGCAGCGCCAGCAATTCGCGCGTATTGAAACCGCGCACGATGACCAAACAGCCGCCGACCTGCATCGTCGCGACGATAATTGCCGCGACGCCGGAAACATGCGTGCCGGGTATTACTAAAACGGTACGGCTGCTGCTGTCGGTGCCGATGCAGAGTTGATGATGCTTAACCGCGTGCCAGAGGCTGAGATGAGTAAGCTCGGCGCCTTTCGGTTTGCCGGTGGTGCCGGAGGTATGCATAAGAAACGACAATGACTCTTCGTCGATATCGAGCACCGGAGCCGTGGTGGTAGCGACCTCCAGGCTCGCGAAAGCAATTGCGCCTTCCGCATCGCCGCCGACCGCGTAGTAGTGTCGTACCGATGGCGTTTGCGCGCGGTCGGGCACGCGCGTGGCGCTCTCCGCATCGAAAATAAGCACAGCAGCCGTGCAATTGTTGATCGCGTATTCGAGTTCCGGTTTCTGTTGCAGAATGCCGATCGGGACGACCACCAGACCGGCGCGCAAAATGCCGAAGTAGGCGACGATCAGCTCGATGCTGTTCGCCATATACACCGCGATGCGCTCGCCGCTTTGCAGGCCCAGCGCATGCAAATTAACGGCGACTGCATCGACTCTTTTATCCAACTGGCGATAGGTGAGACGTTGCGTGCCGAATACCAATGCCTCTTGATCGGGGAAGCGCGCGACGGTCTGCCGAAACATATCGTCGAGGTTGTGTGGGCGGTCTGGAATACAGGTGGTGACTCTATCGCCGTAGTGAGCCTCCTGGCGAGTTGCGATCGGCCGCAACTGCTGCCACACATTATTATTTTGCATTGGAAATACCTCTACGCGTTCATTCGACGATGGCTCTGGCGGGCCAATTGGCGCCGTGCCCATAAAATAATGGGCGTCATTATACCTGGATCGGCGCAGCTGTCGCGGTTGCAGGGAGCGACATAAAGAATTGTGATAATGCTGTTTGTAACCGGCTTTTTAATTCGATGCGATGCAGTTTATTGGGTGATATCCAGCGAAACGATTGGTATTGAAAGACTTGGGGGCAGAGCTAAATCCACTGCGGATTAGCGCTGCCCCGATATTGTCGTTGGAGGGCTTTTGGCAATACACGCTTAGACAAATACACACCTAGACAATAGGGCCGACTACCCAGGTAAATAAATCGAGCAATAGCAGCACTACCATGCTGACAAATCCCGCTTCGATAATCGTACGCGAAATCGTCCAGCGCTCGCCGGTCGCCTCCTCATCGAGTCGATACACATTGGGGAAGCTGACGATAAAGTACAGTGCATAAAATACCGAGCCCAGTCTCAGCATGCGCGGCAGATCGACGTACCAGACATTTTTCGCAGCTTCGCCGGTAATATAAAAATAGCTTTCGGCCCAGGCAAAAAAGTACGCAGTGGCGGCAACCGTGGCGATCCAAAAGAGCTGTCGCAATAGAGGCGACATATTCGGTGTAAGCGTTTTGACGCGCCGCATACACACCACCGATGCGGTGTGATAGACGGTGAAAAAGGCAACGGAATTTAGATACATGCCGACCGGCACTTTTTTGAATTCTTGCGCGGCGGTGTGTTCATCCGGTCCCAACAGATAGGAATCAAAATACAGCGAGACCTGCGGAAAGCGGTAGCGGATGCCTAACACATCGAAAAAATACTCGGTGTGAAAATACGTCGCAAAAAAGATATAGACGGTCATATAGACCTGAAATTTAAACCAGTAGCTCTGTTGCCAGGCGACGTCGCTGGAGCGGCGCAGCCATAGCGGCAATAGCACGCAATAGGGCAGCCACATAATTAAATTTTGTGCGATATGCCAGAAATTGCCGACATCGAGCCAGCCCATTTTCTGGATCAGCGCGTTGTACGCGAAGAAAATCGGGATAAAGATCAGAAAGAATTTTTCGCCCCAGGCTTTATCGGGGTTTTGGGAGAACCAGTAACCGGGAATGGCCATTGCTACTTCCTTTTGCGCGCTCAAAGGCGCGAGTCATTATTGAAGTTCGCCTAATGTAATTATTTAACATTTCAAATGCAATGTTTTTGTGTCGGTGGCGTTAATGGGGTAGGTCAGTTTGCACCGAAAAGTTTTCAGTGGTCGAGCGGAGTGTCCGGCTAAATCGAGCGCCAAATAAAAACGGCGGCATCGTTGCCGATGCCGCCGTGTAGGGTGTACCAATACAGCTTAGAAGCGATAGGTACCGGTTACGCCCAATTGACGCGGCGCGTTGGTAGTGACCATCTCGAAGGGTGCCGGACTCTGAGCTGCCAAATCCGGATTGGTCACGGTAGAGTTAAATATGCGCGTGATGACACGGCGGTCAAACGCATTTTTCAACCATACATTAACATCCCAACCCGTTTTCTCGGCCATGCGCAGGCCGGTAAAAAGGTCGACCGTAGCGTAACCGCCCAAAGTAGAGCGAGTTACTTTATCGACTTGATCGCTCTTCGCATTGATCAGCGAATTGAAGTACCAATCGATGCCGTCAAGGCCGGGTGCCGGCATTGTGTAGTTGGAGGTGATTACGCCCGCCCATTTGGGAGCCAACGGCAACTGTTCGCCACTTAAGTCACAGGTGACGTACTGTGGACCGTCCTGAAAGTTAAGAGTCGCGATCTGGGCCGGGGTCCCTGTACAAGGATTGTTTTTGAAGTCGTTAAACTTGGCATCGTTGTAGGTCATGGAGACACCGAGCTGCCAGCCATCCAACACCAACGCTGTCAATTCCGCTTCAACACCGCGAATTTCCGCCTCTTTGGCATTAACAACGAAAGAGTTGGCATTGGCGGTACCCAAAGTCGGGTCAGCCACGGTAACGTTTTGGATATCTTGCTGGAAGTCGGTGTAAATTTGATCGAACACCGCCACCGAGAAGCGAGCTCTTTGATCCCAGAAGCTACCCTTCAAACCGACTTCCGCAGATTTCGCAGCCTCGTCGCCCAACTGGGTAAAATCGCCGGGGATGTTACCCTGCAGATTCAGGTTGGACGCGCCGGTACGATAAGCTCGGTCAAAGCTGATATAGCCCGCCAAGTCCACACTAAAGAAGTATTGTGCTTTGATCGTTCCGGTAATCGGTTGCGCATAGGACATCTGCTCGTCGAGCGGAATACCATTGGCATTCAATGCAGGGACATCGGTAACTAAGTTCAGGTCGTTATCGGTGCAATCCGCCGGCGCGGCACCATTAATAAGGCACCCATTGGTAGGCTGCAATGAGTTGGCGCGTTGACGAGATGCGCGTAGACCCAAGATCAAATTGAACTCGTCGGTAAACTTAAGTGTGTTGTGCGTATAAGCTGCGAACTCTTCGGTTTTGCCGACATAAGCGGATTCAATGCTGACCGAGGATTGATTGGCTGCACTGAATTTTTTCACGTTGATCGGAGTGTTGGTGCTGTTGTATTTGTAGTAACCGCCGACCTGCCAATCCCAGAAATCATTGTCCTCGGAGGCGAGACGCAAATCCTGCTGGATGTTGGTCGGGATATTGATTTGTACGCGCTGCTGGTCGCCGCCGAGCAAGCCGTTATATACGCCGTAGGTAGGGCGGGGGACTTGATAAAGTGCATTCGAGTCCTGGCCATCCATATCCTGATTGTTGGTGTAATGCTGATCTTCGTAGCCGGTGACCGAGGTCAGGCTGAGGTGATCGTTGATGTTGTAGGTCAACTCCATGATCGCCATTTGATCGCGAGTAAAGTCGGCATCTTTAAAGTTAGCCGTTGCCTTGTCGTCGTAGTAGCGATAACCCGCGCCATTCACCGTATAGATTGGGGAGGTAGAGGCTTCGGTATAGGTGTACGACAGACGGCCGGTGAAGCTGTCGTTGGGCTGCCACAAAGTCGTGAAACGTACGCCGGTACCGCGGTTTTGCGCTTCGTTGCCATTGGTGACATCTTTCAAACCGCTTTTCCCTTCGTCGTAGACGCCGGCGATACGCACACCCAATTCGTTTTCGATAATTGGCAAGCTGATACCAAACTGCGTGTTATGCAGATCGCGCTCACCGGCCGAGCCGGCTACGTAACCATCTACTGCAGTCAGGTTCGGGTTTTGTGTGCGGATGTTGATCGTGCCGGTTGGCGACGATTTACCGTACAGAGTGCCTTGCGGTCCTTTTAATATTTCAAAGCGCGAAATATCGTATTGAGCGGCGAATACAGCGCGCGGTTGTTCGACGAGTGCGCCATCGACATAGATGTTGGTGCGCAGCGATACCGGTGCGCCAGCGACGGTGCTGGTGCCGCGCAGACGGATATCGGTTTGTACGCCGGTATCGAAGCTCAGGCCGGGAGTGCTTCTTGCCAGTTCGCTTAAGTTAAAGCTGGCGCTTTGTTGGAATTGTTCGCCGGTCATCGCTTGAATGGCGATCGGTGTATCTTGAACGTTTTCGACTTTTTTCTGCGCCTCGACGATCACCTGTTCCAGCACGCCGGTGGCGGCATGTGCTGCGAACGGGCTCAATGCCATGGTGGCTCCGTAGGAGCACATGGCGATCCATGTCCGTAAGCTATTTCTCTTAAACGTACGCATATATTTTTCCTTCTTAGATGACTCATCGTTTATTAAAAAGTTGGTTTACAGTTAACGGACCGATACGGTCATCGCTGAGTATTTGTCCATCAACTATTTTTAATAACATTTAGATGGAGCACGTATTAGTTGTTGTCAGGACGCCTGCCCCAAATTAACAGAAGCATTATTGGTATCGCTCTGTCGCTAGGGTCAGTGCCTGGCAGGTAATGCAAATGAATAAAGTCTCTTCTCCACCCCGGTTTTGGGGTCGCAGCTTTGTTATTTCTTAGTGGATATCAAGGCAGGATGATCGTGCTTGATATGCGCCGCGGGCGTAATGTACCGCAAACTTGAAACAAAATAAACACTTCCGTGGCCGAGCCGCTGTTGTACGGGCGGCCCGATGGAAATGATGGTAGGAGTTATTCAGAGGACATCGGGAGAAGGAAGGTTGCGGTGCGCAATAATTTCCACTGTGCGTCCGCGCAATTCTGCTGTGAGTGCTTGGTTTGCGCAGCATCCAGTAACGATCGACTGGTAAATCTTCGAATACCTGCTGCGCGACTTCTTCTGGTGAAGTGATGGCTATTTTTTTGCCAAGCTTTACATGAATTTCTGCAAATCCTCCGTCGTTTGCATGCCGGGATCAAATGAGCTACCGAAGCAAACTGTAAAAGCCGCCAGCTCACCCGAGTGGGCTGGCGCGATATTTATAGCTTTTTAAGCGTTGATTCGGCTTCTGCGCGGCCATCAAAAACCTCCTTGCTTGCAGTTGCCTTGGTCAGTTCGGCTTTGGCTTTATCCACCATGTTGTTACTCAAATAAGCCATGCCCAAGTGATAATACAGCTCAGCGAAATTTCCGCCTTTTTTCTGCGCGTTCTCCAGCAGCGAAATGGCCTGCGGATAGTTTTTAAGTTTGTACTGCAGCCAGCCGAGCGTGTCCAAAAAGAACGGGTTGCTGCTATCGGCGAATCCAGCCGTTAACGTTTCAGCGCGCTGCAGGTTTTCGGCGGTGTTGAATTTATCGATTAACAGGGTTGCCAGGTTGTTTTTGATCATCGTAGAGTTCGGCTGCAGTTGTAGCATTTTGTTGTAATTATCGAGCGCCTGCTGATTTTTTCCTGTTGCCTGATACTGATTGGCTTGCAGCATTAATAATTCAATATTATCGGGGTTTTGCTGCAAACCGCGGGCATAAAGTGCTGCTATTTGGTCATTGTTGCCTTTGGCACTGTAAACTTGAGCAAGTTCGCGATAGCTGGAGATGCGTCCCGGCTGTTGTTTCAATATGCCCTCGAAGACTTTCTCGGCCTCGGGGTATTTTTGTGTCTGGCGATATAGCGCTCCCAACAACTCCTGCGCATGGATTTGGTCCGGGTGATCTTTCACATGCTTTTCAAGATACGTTTGCGCTACATCGGGTTGCTTGTTGATAAAGTAAGCGGTCATCAGCGCCCCCAATGGCTCGACCGCGCGCGGCTCTCGATCCAAGGCCTTTTTAAACAGATCAATTGCTGGCGGATATTCGTTGTTTTGCAAATGCACTACACCGGCGAGATAAAAGCCGGCGGACGCCGTTTTGCTATTGAGCTGCAGTTGTTCGCAAATGGCCAGAGCCTCTTGCCACATTTTTTTGCGCGAATAAACATCGGCTAGCGATCTGGCGACATCCAGGTTATCCGGCGCCAACTGGCGCGCGTGTTCCAGCAATTTTTGAGCGTCGTCAACTTGGTTTTGCGCTAACTGAAGGCGAGCGGCATTGGCCAGCGCTGGCACATTATCGGCATTGATCTGAATTAACTTCTTGTAGTTATCCAGCGCCAGATTGGTGGCCCCAATACGCTCTTGGGCGTTCCCCATCAACGACAGCGCAGGCACCGATTCAGGAGAGTTTTTCAATATGCTGCGAAGATCCGCAATAGCGCTGTTTGCGTCATTTTCACTTAAGAAGATTTGTGCGCGGATAAACAGCGCATCGGGGTTTTCCGGCTCGAGCTTCAATACCTCTTTAATTTGGGCCTCGGCTTCCGGTCGCTTTTTCTGTGCGAGCAACAACTCGATTACCCGATTGCGAGCGTCGATACCTTCGGCATCGTGTCCATTGTTGTCGATCGTATATTGATAAGTGGCGATCGCCTTGTCTGGCAGGTTGGTTCCCGCATAGATCCTCGCCAGGGCAGAGCGCAATTTGTAACTTTTCGGGTTGTCGGCAACATATTGCTCGAGCTGCGTTACGGCTAGTTCAGGCTTACGCTGTTTGCCCAAAAATTCGACCAATCGTAGTTTCGCGTCGTCATTATCGGGTTGTTTTTGTATCGCGCCGCGCAGTAATGCCTCGGCGTCATCGAGGCGTTGATGCTCGATATAATAATTAGCCAGTTCAACCGTATAGCCGAATTCTTTGGGCTTTTTTGCAATTAGCTCTTTAAACGCGGCAATGACTTCTTCGGTTTTATTGTGTTTGCTGAGTACCTGAATCTGGATCACTCGTAGACCGATATCATCCGGATTTAATTTTAAGCTGTCGGCGAGAACTTGCTCCGCTTTAGCTGGATCGCTATCCATATAGATACTTGCCAGGGCAGCTGATGCCGTTACTAGTCCGGGCTTCAGCTCGAGAGCCTTTTGGGCTTGAACAAGGGCTTCGTCGGGCTTCTTTTGCCGAATTAAAATCATAGCGCGAGATGAGTACGCTTCAGCGTTATTCGGTTCGCGCTGCAAAATCTTATCGACATGCTCGGTTGCTTTATCAAGTTGATTGACGCCGGCAAGTAATTGAACCAATTTGATTTCGGCCTTGGTCAATTTTGGATCGATCTCCAAAGCGGCGCTGAGTTCACCAAACATTTGTTG
>DATIED010000451.1:0-10604 GCA_035455965.1 Spongiibacteraceae bacterium | reverse complement strand
GGCCTCGATCCGCAACAGGCGATTGTATTTCGAGACGCGGTCCGAGCGACACAATGAACCGGTCTTGATCTGGCCCGCGGCGGTGCCGACCGCCAGATCGGCAATAGTGGCATCTTCGGTCTCGCCCGAGCGATGCGAAATCACCGCGGAATAACCGGCTGCTTTCGCCATTTTTATCGCATCCAGCGTCTCCGACAGGCTGCCGATCTGATTGAACTTGATCAGGATCGAATTGGCGATATGTTTGTCGATGCCCTCTTTCAAAATGCGCGTATTGGTGACGAATAAATCGTCGCCAACCAGTTGGATTTTATGGCCGGCTTTTTTGGTGAGATCCGCCCAACCGTCCCAATCGCTTTCGTCCATGCCGTCCTCGATCGAAAGGATCGGATATTTCGCCGCCAGCGCCGCGAGGTAGTCGGCGAACTCGGAGGAGCTGTACTGCTTACCTTCGCCCGCCAAATCGTATTTGCCGCCTTTATAAAACTCGCTGGCTGCGCAATCCAGTGCGAGGGTAATGTCCTTGCCGAGCTTGTAGCCGGCTTTCTCGATCGCCTCGCTGATCACGGTAATCGCCGCTTCGTTCGACGGTAAATTCGGCGCAAAACCGCCTTCATCGCCGACCGCGGTATTCAGACCCTGCGCCTGCAATACTTTTTTCAAGCTGTGGAAAATCTCGGCACCGGCACGCAATGCCTCGGCAAAATTCGGGGCCGACACCGGTTGAATCATAAATTCTTGAATGTCGACATTGTTATCGGCATGTTCGCCGCCATTGATGATGTTCATCATCGGCACCGGCATCGTGTATTGACCGGGCGTGCCGTTGATTTCGGAAATATGTTGATACAGTGGAATTTTTTTCGAGATCGCCGCCGCTTTCGCCGCCGCCAGCGACACCGCAAGAATCGCATTGGCACCGAGCTTGGCTTTGTTGTCGGTGCCGTCGGCAGCGATCATTAAATTGTCGAGCTCGCGCTGCGCCGCCGCGTCTTTGCCTTTTAATAAGCCGAGAATAGTAGTGTTGATATTGTTGACTGCAGTCAATACGCCTTTGCCGAGATAACGGCTTTTATCGCCATCGCGCAACTCCAGCGCTTCGCGCGAGCCGGTGGAAGCGCCGGAGGGCGCATACGCGCTGCCGACGCTGCCGTCCTGCAAATAAACCTCGGCCAATACGGTTGGATTGCCGCGCGAATCGAGTACCTCGAAGGCTTTAATGTCGGCGATAACTGTCATTGTTATTACTCCTCTGGCAAATTTCTTATGGCAAATTGATACGGCAAGCACGATTGCCGAACTAACTGTTTAGGCGTCGATCGATTAATCGATAGTCAGCACCGGAAAATTTTTTACTAATTGATCGATCGCCTGCATCTGTGCAAGAAACGGTTCGAGCTTGTCGAGCGGCAGTGCGCAGGGACCATCGCATTTAGCCGCGTCCGGATTCGGATGCGCCTCGAGAAACAAACCCGCCAAGCCCTGCGACATACCGGCGCGCCCCAATTCCACCACCTGCTGGCGGCGACCGCCAGCGGAGTCGGCGCGACCGCCCGGCATTTGCAGCGCATGCGTCACGTCGAAAAATACCGGGTATTCGAATTTCTTCATAATGCCGAAACCCAGCATATCGACCACCAGATTGTTGTAGCCGAACGAACTGCCGCGCTCGCATAAAATAAGCCGATCGTTACCGGCCTCTTCGCATTTGCGCAGAATATGTTGCATCTCGTGTGGCGCTAAAAATTGCGCTTTTTTGATATTGATGACGGCGTTGGTTTTTGCCATCGCCACCACTAAATCGGTTTGCCGCGATAAAAATGCCGGCAATTGAATGATGTCGCAAACTTCGGCGACCGGTGCCGCCTGCCAGGGTTCATGCACATCGGTTATCACCGGGACGTTAAATGTTTTCTTGATCTCTTCGAAAATCTTCAGCCCGGCATCGAGCCCAGGGCCCCGATACGAGGCGATCGACGAGCGATTGGCTTTATCGAACGACGCCTTAAAAACGTAGGGTATCTTTAATTTTTGACAGGCTTTTACATAAGCTTCGGCGACCTGCAGAGCGAGGTCGCGCGACTCCAACACATTCATGCCGCCAAATAATGCAAACGGCAGATTATTGGAGATTTGCAAAGCACCGACGTTGACGGTTTTTGCGTGTGTCACCTGGGCACCGATCGTTTTAGCGGTCATAGCCAATTACTTCTGCCTGGCATGTTCGACAGCGGCGCTGATAAAACCAAAAAACAACGGGTGGCCTTCGCGCGGCGTGGAGGTAAATTCCGGGTGGAACTGACAGGCGACAAACCACGGATGGTCGGGGATTTCGACGACTTCGACCAACGTATCGTCGGCCGACCAGCCACCGACCCGCAAACCGGCCTGCTGCAGGCGATCGACGTAATTATTGTTTACTTCATAGCGATGGCGATGGCGCTCCATAATTAAATCGCGCTTATATAAGGTATGCGCTTTGGAGCCTTCGACCAGGCGACACTCCTGCCCACCGAGCCGCATCGTACCGCCGAGATCGGAGCCTTCGTCGCGCTGTTCGGTTTCACCTTCGGCATTTACCCACTCGGTGATCAATGCCACCACCGGGTGCTGCGCTTTTTTATCGAACTCGGTGCTATTGGCGCCCTGCAGATCGCCGACATTGCGCGCGTATTCGATCACTGCCACTTGCAGGCCGAGACAGATGCCAAAATATGGAATGCGATTTTCGCGCGCGTATTTCACTGCGGCGATTTTGCCCTCGATGCCGCGCGAACCAAAGCCGCCCGGCACTAAAATACCGTCCTTACCGGCGAGACAACCGACGCCATTATCGATAATGGTTTCGGAGTCGATATATTCGATATTGACCCGCGTATGCGTCTGAATGCCGGCGTGCTTTAACGCCTCGTTCACCGACTTGTAAGCATCGACCAGATTCGTATATTTTCCGACCATCGCGATATTAACGGTTTGCTGCGGATGTAACTCGCCGTCCAATACGCGCGCCCACTCCGACAAATCCGCCGGCGGGCAATCGAGGCCAAGACGCTCAACGACGATTTGATCTAAACCGCAACTTTGCAGCAACATCGGAATACGGTAGATAGTATCGACATCGAGTAACGGAATAACCGCGCGCTCTTCGACGTTGGTAAACAAGGCAATTTTTTTCAGCGACGATTCATCGATAGCATGATCGGCGCGGCACAATAAAATATCCGGCTGCAAACCGATCGAGCGCAACTCTTTTACCGAATGCTGCGTCGGTTTGGTTTTGGTTTCGCCGGCGGTGGCGATGTACGGCACCAATGTCAGGTGCATCAGCATGGCGCGCTTCGAACCCAGCTCCAGTTTTAGTTGGCGCGCGGCCTCCAGAAACGGCAGGCTTTCGATATCGCCGACGGTGCCGCCAATTTCGACGATCGCAATATCCGCATTGCCAGCGCCTTCGATAACGCGGCGCTTAATTTCATCGGTGATATGCGGAATAACCTGCACGGTGCCGCCGAGATAATCGCCGCGGCGCTCTTTGCGCAACACCGTTTCGTAGACACGACCGGTGGTAAAAGCATTGCGGCGCCCGAGTTTAACGCGCAAAAAACGCTCGTAATGACCCAGGTCGAGATCGGTCTCGGCGCCATCCTCGGTAACAAATACCTCACCATGCTGGAAGGGGCTCATGGTACCTGGATCGACATTGATATACGGATCGAGCTTCAGCATCGTCACATTGAGACCGCGCGCTTCAAGAATGGCGCCCAGCGATGCAGCGGCGATGCCTTTGCCTAACGAGGAAACAACGCCGCCGGTGACGAAAATAAAACGAGTCGTCATGTAGAGCCTTTTAGTAGTGGAACAAAATTGTTAAAACACGGTTGTTGGACAGTAACGAAGGGAGCCCAACATATGAAACTGCCGACCCCCGCGAGATGGGCGATCAGCTTAACAGAACGCCTCCTTCGGCTCAATGCGGCAGGGCGACCATTCACCCGAGCATCCCTTCAAACGCCAGCACAGTTCGTATAGACTGTGTCCTATCAAGAAAAAACGAATAAAAATCAAACAGGATTCAGCAAGTGAAAACTCTTAAAGCCTTCCTCATACCGATCGCCGCAGCGGGACTCATTCACCAAGCACAGGCAACACCTGTTCAATATCAATTTACTGCCGCGCACGCCATAGAAATGGTTGGCTACAACCCGGTGGCACAAGCGGATTATTTGATCGCGAACGGTAATCTGGCCTCCGGTACATTTTTTTATGACAACGCTGTAGCTGCCTCGGTAATCAACTATCACGATTCTGGCGAGCTCTCTAACTTCGGCCTGATGAGCTTTTACGAAGGGGCTGTCAGCAACTTCTCCGGGACTACCGCGGGTCATCAGTTCTACGCTGCGAACACTCAGACCAGTGTCCGCAATTCCGCCACCAACCCGAACGACGGCAACCAGATGGATGGCATTTATAATATTGCCGGCGATGTAAACAACACGGGAGCTCCTGTGGGCAGCGGCTTCCAAGGGTTTTCGATCGGCGACTACTCGCTGATCGCCCTTAGCCTCTTTAACGTGAGCGGCAACAGCTATTTAGCGGATCAATCCCTTCCCAATACATTGCCAAGCGGCACTACTGGCACCAACGGGCTGGCATTGGTTTTCGCCGATTCCAATAACACGCTGCGCACCGTTCTGTTTTTGGGGACCAATATCGCGGAGGTACCGATACCCTCGACTGGTTTGTTACTGGGTAGCGGCTTGCTGGGGCTCATTGCGAGCGCACGCAGGCGGGCAAAAAGCATCTCCCTCACGTAAATGTTAGAACCGCCACTCGATATGCCAGCCATTTTCGCCCGGCGTGGCTTGATAACCTTCGCAAATCCACAAGCTCGCGACCGCGGCGATTTCATCGCCGCAATAAATCAACGGCAGACGATCGCGTAGCCACGGCTTAACGCCGTATTCCTGCAATAGCTTTTTCAATGTCTGCGAGTGCGCGCGCCCGAGCGGCCGGCAGCGCTCGCCGCCGCGCCGATTGCGGACGCGATAGTGACGATCGGTGCGCAGACCCGCGCCGATAACCGGAGAACACTGCAACTCGCCTAGTCCCGCTATCGACAGCGGCTGCGGCGGCTGCCACTCGATATCGATAGCGGCCGGCAACTCCGGCAGTGGCGGCATCGCATACAGGTGTCCGCGAAAGCGCCGCAGCTCGGCGCCAGGCCAGCTCACGCAGGGTTCGGCATCGTCGCATGCATCGAACACTTTGAGCACCTGCACCAATTGCTCTCGACTGGGTGGCGGCAATTGCTGCTGTTGCAACCAATAGAAAATCAAATTGCGTTGCCGAGCTGCGCTGAGTAGCTGGCAGTTGTCGATTTGCAGCGCCCGATCTGGTGCGATGGCACCCGCATAATCCAACGCTGCCAGCTCCTTCAGGAGACCATCGGCTTCAGCCGCATTATCGATAACGCGCTGCAAGGTGTCCCGATAGGATGGCCAGCGTTCGGCCGCCAACGGCAGCACGCGCAGGCGCAGAAAGTTGCGATCGAAACCTTCGTTATCGTTGCTATCGTCGTGAATCCAGCGCAGCTGATGGTGCTGCGCATAGCCGATAATTGCAGCGCGCGTAACGGCTAACAGGGGTCGCAATAAGCGCCCGTTACCAAGCGGGCGCGCCGCCGGCATCGACGCCAATCCTGCCAGCCCGCTGCCGCGCAACAAGCGCAGCAGCAAGGTCTCTATCTGATCGTCGCGATGATGCGCCTGCAACAGCAACTCATCGCTGCCGAGATGGCGCTCGAACGCCGCGTATCGCGCCAAGCGCGCCGCAGCTTCCAAACCCTGGCCAGCATCGCGCTCGACAGCTACCGTCTCAACGATTAACTCGATACCCAGATCGGCGCAAACCGTTTGGCAATGCACGACCCAAGCTGTCGCTTGAGGATTAATCTGATGATTGATATGGATGGCGGTTAGCGGCGGTAGCTGCCGCTCAGTAATCGATTCGCGCAGCTTATCCCGCAAACTTGCAACGGCATGCAACAGCACATGCGAATCGACGCCGCCGCTGTAAGCAATATACCAGCGCCGGCTCGACAAATAGGGCTCGAGGATGACCGAAAGATCGGCGGGGTTCATTGCATCTGGCCCTCACCCGGCGCCTCTCCGCGAGCGGGAAAGGCGGAACGAAGAAATTAATTACCGTAAGACATTAGACGCTGATAACGCTTGTGCAGCATCTCATCCAGCGGCATCGCTTGCAGACGCTGCAGCTGACCGATCAAATGCTTTTTGACGCGGCTGGCCGTTAAATCGATATCGCGATGCGCGCCGCCCTTCGGCTCTTCGATGGTGTGGTCGACGATGCCCAGCTTTTCCAATATGCTCGAAGTGAGCCCCATCGCTTCGGCGGCTTCGGGCGCCTTCTCGGTAGTCTTCCAGATAATATTCGCGCAGCCTTCCGGCGAAATAACGAAGTAGGTGCTGTATTGCAGCATCGCCAGATGATCGCCGACGCCGATGCCAAGCGCGCCGCCGGAGCTGCCCTCGCCGATCACTACGCAGATGATCGGCGTGCGCAGCCGCGACATCACCGCCAGATTCTGCGCGATCGCTTCCGAGATGCCGCGCTCTTCGCTGTCGATACCGGGATAAGCGCCGGGAGTATCGATCAGGGTGATGATCGGCAGCTTGAAACGCTCCGCCATCTCCATCAGACGCAGCGCCTTGCGATAGCCCTCGGGTTTTGGCATACCGAAATTACGCTTCACTTTTTCCTGTACGCCGCGCCCTTTCTCCTGTGCGATAACCATCACCGGCTCGCCGTCCAGGCGCGCAATGCCACCGACGATGGCGCGATCGTCGCCGAAGTGGCGATCGCCGTGCAACTCGTCGAACTCGGTGAATACGCGGGAAATATAATCGAGCGCGTACGGCCGCAGCGGGTGGCGCGCGACGCGCACAATCTGCCAGGGTGTCAAATGGCCGTAGATCTTTTCGGTCAGCTTACTGCTTTTATCGCGCAGCTTGCCGATTTCGTCGCCGATATTAAGGTTGTTGTCGTTGCCGACCAACTGGAGCTCTTCGATTTTGGCTTCCAGCTCCGCGATCGGCTGTTCAAAGTCGAGATAATTCGGATTCATCGTCGCTCTTTAGCTGTTTATTGAGTGCGCCGGAACCGCGGGGCACCCGAAATTTAGGGCAGCGCCTGGGAGCGCTCCAGCATTTTTTTATGTATACAAGTGTTGCGTATACAAGTATTGCGTATTGTGTTGCGTATAGAGGGCGGTCGCAGCCCGACTGGCCGCAACGATACGCGATTCCGCCCATGCCGTCGACCTCGACAGCCTGTCCATCGGACGCCAGCCCTGTCCTGGCCATCTTTATCCAGTGGTCTGGCGCCGTTAACTATTAGTCTCAACCAACGTTACCGGTCGCATCAATAGTTCATGCGCACGCGCGCCGCACCGTAACGCTCGCGCAGGCGCAGCAATAACTCATCGCTGGGCGATATGCGCCACTGTTCGGGCAGCCGTAACTGCGCTTTGGCATCGCGCCGCTGGTACTGAATAATCAGCGGGCATTCGCCATTGCGACCGCCCTCCAGCAATTTGCGCAACTCGCCGGCGAAGTCGCCGCGAAAATCGCTCTCGTCGAGCTGCAATTCCAATGCGCGCACATTTTGACTGCGGGCCTCCAGCAGGGTGCGCACGGTTTTGCCGCGCATTTTTAACGAACCCGAATAATCGTCGAAGCTGGCCTGACCCTCGATCACGATAATGGCGTCCTTGACCAGCTTGTCGCGATGCTCGCTGAAGATATCGGCGAACAATGTCACCTCGATGCGCGCGCTGCGATCGTCCAACAATACGAATGCCATGTTGTCGCCGCGCTTATTGCGCATCGTGCGTATGCTCACCACCAGGCCAGCGATTGTCTGGCTGTGATGATCGGCTTTAAGGTCGACGATACGATTCGGCACGAAACGGCGCAATTCGGCCTCGTAATCGTCGATCGGATGGCCGGTCACATACAAACCGAGCGTATCCTTTTCGCCCTCCAGGCGCTGCTTGGTGCTCCAGGGGCGCACCGCGCGAAAATCTTTGTAGACATCGACGCCGACGCTCGACGTCAGATCGCCGAACAGATCGCCAATGCCGCTGCTGTGATTATTGGCGGATTGTTCGGCGGTCAACATCGCATCCGGCAGGCTCGCCATCAACACAGCGCGATCCTCGCGGAGCTTATCGAACGCACCGGCGCGAATCAGCGCTTCAAGAGCGCGCTTGTTGACCTTGCGCGCATCGGTGCGCGCGCAGAAATCGAATAAATCTTTAAACGGCCCGCCCGCATTGCGCACCGCGATAATATTTTCGACAGGGCCTTCGCCCAAACCTTTGATGGCGCCCAGACCATAGATAATTTCACCGGCGTCATTGATGGTAAATAAATAATCGCCAACGTTGACATCGGGCAACTCGAGCGCCAGCTTCATCGCCCTGCACTCTTCGACAAACACGACGATTTTATCGGTATTCTGCAATTCCGAACTCATCACCGCGGCCATAAACGGCGCCGGATAATGCTGTTTGAGCCAGGCCGTTTGATACGACACCAACGCATACGCGGCCGAATGCGATTTGTTAAAACCGTAGCCGGCGAATTTCTCCATCAGGTCGAAAATATTCGACGACAGTTCTTCGCTGAAACCATTTTTCAACGCGCCGTCGACAAAATTCGCGCGCTGCTTGGCCATCTCTTCGGGCTTTTTCTTGCCCATCGCGCGCCGCAACAAATCCGCGCCACCGAGCGAAAAGCCCGCCATTTCCTGCGGAATCTGCATCACCTGCTCCTGATACAGAATGATGCCGTAGGTTGGCTCAAGAATCGGAATCAGGCATTTGTCCTGATACTGCGGATGCGGATAGGCGAGCTGCGCACGACCGTGTTTGCGATTGATAAAATCATCGACCATGCCCGACTGCAGCGGCCCCGGTCGAAACAAGGCCACCAGCGCGACGATATCCTCGAAGCGCGACGGCAACAGGCGCTTGATCAAATCCTTCATACCGCGCGATTCGAGCTGAAATACCGCAGTGGTTTCGGCGCGCTGCAATAATCTGAAGGTCGGCTCATCGTCGAGCGGAATCGCCATGATATCGAGTGGCGTCTCGCCGATTTGCGCGCGCTTTTTATCGATGATTTTTTTCGCCCAATCGATAATCGTCAGCGTGCGCAGACCGAGAAAGTCGAACTTCACCAAACCCGCATCTTCGACATCGTTCTTGTCGAATTGCGTAACCAGACCGCCGCCCGCCTCATCGCAATACAGCGGCGCGAAGTCGGTCAACCGCGACGGTGCAATTACGACACCGCCGGCATGTTTACCGACGTTGCGCGTGATGCCTTCAAGCTGCTTGGCCATATCCCAAATTTCTTGCGCCTGCTCGTCGGTGGCAAGAAAATCGCGCAGCACTTCCTCTTTCTCGTAAGCATCCTCGAGCGTAATGCCGACCTCGAACGGAATCATTTTCGATAACTTATCGCCGAGCCCGTACGACTTGCCCTGCACGCGCGCGACATCGCGCACCACCGCCTTGGCCGCCATGGTACCGAAAGTGATAATTTGCGATACCGCTTCGCGCCCGTAGCGCTCCGCCACGTATTGAATGACGCGATCGCGGCCCTCCATGCAGAAATCGATATCGAAATCCGGCATCGACACCCGCTCGGGATTGAGAAAGCGCTCGAACAGCAAATCGTATTCGATCGGATCGAGGTCGGTAATTTTTAACGCGTACGCCACCAGCGAGCCGGCACCCGAGCCGCGCCCCGGGCCGACTGGAATATCGTGGTCCTTCGCCCAGCGAATAAAATCCATCACGATCAGAAAGTAGCCGGGGAAACCCATCTGAATAATTACGTTCAGCTCGAATTCGAGTCGCTCGCGATAGGTCTGCTGCGTAGCCGGAAAGCTTTCAGTGTTCACATCGAATAAATACTGCAGGCGCTCGTCCAAACCCTGGTGCGCGAGCTGGCGAAAATATTCGCCCATCGTCAAACCTTCAGGCACCGGATAATCCGGCAGAAACGGCGTCCCGAGTTTGATTGCAACGTTGCAGCGCTTGGCAATTTCCACGGTATTCTCGAGCGCCTCGGGAATATCGCCGAACAACTCGGCCATCTCTTCCGCCGAGCGTAAATACTGTTGCTCGCTATAGCGCCGCACGCGCCGCGGATCGTCGAGCGCCCGGCCCTCGCGAATACACACGCGCGCCTCGTGCGCTTCAAACTGTTCGCGCGTCAAAAATTGCACATCGTTGGTCGCGACCACCGGGCAGTCCGTCTTTAACGCCAACGCCACCGCGGCATGCAAATAATCCTCCTCGCCGGCGCGACCGCTGCGCTGCAACTCCAGATAAAAGCGATCGCCGAATAATTCGCGCCACCACGTTAAGCGCTGCGCCGCCAGGTCGGCCTTGCCATTAAGCAGCGCATGACCGATATCGCCGTAACGTCCGCCGGACAACACGATCAGCCCATCGGCGCAATCGGCCAGCCATTCGCGGCGAATGGTGGTGATACCCTGCTGCTGGCCTTCCA
>DATIED010000450.1:0-5628 GCA_035455965.1 Spongiibacteraceae bacterium | reverse complement strand
CGATCAGTTTATCTATTCTAGGAAATAATGTTGCGTATAAATAAGTGGCGATTCCAGCGAGCATGAACATACCAAGTTTGTGCTCGCTAATGACGTTGGCTGCCGGATCTCCGATATAGCCATCTATTAAAGTCTGTAGTGATTCCTTTGTAATATAGGCAACCATCAAAGCGGGGAGGCCATAAAAAACTGCATCTAGTATTAATTTTACCCACCACCGGCCGGTAATTTTTTTGATTTTTAACGAGGTTTTTGCCAGCCAGCCCCCTTGTTGTCGTAGCTTCACAAATTAGCTTCCCAATGTTTTTTTAGTTTAATAAGTGCGCGCCTTTTGACGCGCGCTTATTCCTTTGTTGTAGCGTTATACACGCACTAAGAAGCACCATGCTTCATAGCCGTATTCGTTTGCATCAAGAACTCGGGTGCTGTTCTTAACGCGCCGATAACGACAAAATACCCATTTAAAGCCCGGGGGGGCTGCTTTGGTTTGGATTTTACGCATGAGCGTAATACCTAGCCGAGCGAGGGCAAGCACCCGGCGACTTGCGTGGGATAAAGGAATCCACTACTCTTCACTTGCGAAGGTAAAAGGGGAGTGGGCTTGCCATTCCTATCAGTTAGGGCACCCAATTCGGTGCCCTAATTTTTCAGCTGCTATTCAGCATCATCTGTCACCAAAATTTCGATGTGTTTTCTGATTATGTCTTTATCCGCCTCGTAAAAGGGGGTGGGTATTTCAATCCATGCGCGCCTATTTCCCGAAAGTCTAATTGGAATTCGATCAATATTAAGCATCGGCACCGCGCCAGGTAGTTTGACCTCTGCTGGAGAGGGGACGATAGTAATCCCCGTGTTGGGCAGTGGAGCGGATTCGATAGGCGGAGAATCTATAATTAATTCAGGCTCATCATTATCATAATAGCCAGCGAAATCGACAGACTCTTTGAAAAGGCGCAAGCTCAAGTCTACGGCCTTGCCCTGGAATCCCATTTTTACGAGTTGGTATTTGATGGCATTGTCAGAAGGTAAGTGCTGATCAAATTGATCGAGTAGCTCTCTATAGAGGGCCGGTGACCTGAGCCACTTTCGCAGAATGGTGCGAACGGTCTGCTTATCTTCTGAATATTTGTATTCTTCGAAGTCCTCGGATACCGCGAGCATTCCACGTGCCGGTGCAGTAACCAAGCCGAAGTATTTTAGCGTTGCCAATGCCGTTAATGATGAGCCGCTGGTAGCGTCTTTGTAGCCTAGATCCTGTGCAAATATCGATGTCGGTACTGGATGGCGCCCCTCTTTTTCATAAGCGAGAGATGTTCTCGCGATAGCTTCTGGTAAGCTGTCGGATGGGAATCTTGGGCTCTTTCTTCGGTGCTCTTGCATGGCGTGTCCCTAGGCTGTGGGGCGGGTGCAAACAAACTATAACAGAGCGTATCAATTTTAACCAAATTTTTTAGTGTATCGCAGGCTGTTGTGAGATTTTTTAACCTATCTAATTGTATTTAAATAATTATTTAAATCCCCTGTATTCTCTTTTGCGACCTTTCTTGAAGAAATGTTGTGACATAAATAAATTAATATAAATAAAATCAATACCTTATGTGTTGAGTGTGTTGGGGATGGTGGTGGCCATGTGGAGAGAGTGGCGGATTAAAGCTGTTCCGGAGAGTGTCAGATTTGTGCCACCGTGCAATTAGATGAGGGTAGTTTGAGCCATTGTGAGATGTGATTAGTGGTTGGGCCAGCGCTGCAAGTGGCTGATTTCAATTGGGGTGGAGATTTTCAATTAAAATTGAAAATCCCCGTGTCGGCGGTTCGATTCCGTCCCTGGGCACCATTCTTTATTTCCCGGTAGTGCCCATACTTCTCAAAACCCCCAGATAGTCTGCCTTGCGCAGCGTTTTTTGCGTCTGTAATTCCCGGTTGCTTCCTTGTAAGCCCAAATTTTTGCGAGTAGATTTGTGATTAGAGCCGGTTTGGCTTATAAATCTACTCATATAAAAATACGCGGCTGCTTCCAGAGAGTGCTTCCATCATGGCACTGACAGACAGCCGCGCTACGCCGGGATTGCAGATGGCACCTGCCGCTCTTCCAGGCCGATGGAAAATACGTCTATAGGAAGAAATAGAGCGCCGGATGATTTAGTCACGATCAGCGAAGCGAAGGAAACATATGGATAAGTTTTGGTCGTTGCTGGAAAAGCGTAGCCTGGCAAAAAACTTGCTCGCCGGGTTTGGCGCGCTGCTGTGTATCATCTTGTTGCTAGGCATCAACTCCATTTTCATCGTGCGTGAAATGAGCAGGCAGAGCGCCCAGCTCTATCAAATGGAGTTGCTGGGCATATCTCATATCAAAGAAGCCAACATAAATTTAATCCGGATCGGGAGAGCGCTACGGCAACAGGTACTGGCGCCAACACCTGCCGATCGTAATCAAGCCAGGGCTCAACTCGAGCAGGCGCGGCTCGAACTGGAAAAGGAAATAGAAACGGCGCGCAAGAGTCTTTTCAGAGAACAGGTAAAGACCCTGCTCAATGAGTTCGGACCGGCGTTCGATCACTACAAGCGCAATGTGAACCATGCAATCGCGTTGCTCGATGACGGTGCCGGTTACCAAAGTAAGGCGATTTCCTTTATTTCCAGCCCGGAATTCAGACAGGTCGGCGAATCTGCGGATCAGCTGTTGAATCGAATAGCTGCTATCAAGGAAGAGGGCGCCCGCGAGACGGCGGCCGCGATGGCCAAGAATAGCAGGGACACGCAATGGCTAAAGCTGGGCTTAATGCTCGGCGGACTATTCTTCGGCACGATTGTCGGGATATTGATTAGCCGATCCATCAAGCAGCCGGCGGATCGCCTGCACCAGGCCATCGACAATCTGGCCAAAGGGAATGTCGATGGCGCGATCCCTCTGACCGATTACCCCAACGAGCTTGGAATGATCGCTCGCGGTGTCGAGCAATTGCAGGGCGTTTATCGGGAGATGGAATTCCAGCGCTGGGGGAAGACACACCTGGCGGAGATTGCGACCCGCTTACAACAGGCGGAAAGCTTCTCCGAACTATCCAGCGAAGTACTTTCCACCTTGTGTCCGTTGGTCGGTGTCAGCCACGGTGTGTTTTACTTATGCGAAGACGACGATCACTTGCACTTGCTGGGCGGCTATGGCTATCGCCAGAGCAAACAACTTAAGCAGCAATTTGCTATCGGCGAAGGTCTTGTTGGTCAATGCGCACTGGAAAAAGTGACTATCGCATTGACCGATCCTCCCGCCGATTACATATCCATTAATTCCGCGTTGGGCGAGAGCGCACCGCGCGTCATTGTCATATTGCCCATCCTGCATAACGAGCGTTTGTTAGGCGTGCTGGAGCTCGCTTCATTCCAGCCATTCAATAAGCGGGACAAGGATTTTCTGGATGAGCTACTACCCGTGCTGGGGATGAGCATGGAACTGCTCGAGAGAAGCCTGCATACCCAGAAATTGCTCAAGGAGAGCCAGCAACAAGCACAGCGCATGGAAATGCAGGCCGCACAACTCGAAAAGCAGTCTGTCGAAATGGAGGCCCAGCAAGCCGAGCTGATTCAAACCGAGGCCTGGTTTCGTGGCATCGTGGAAGCCGCGCCAGATGGAATGTTGGTGGTGGACGAGACTGGCCAGATTATTTTATGCAACCCTAAAGTAGAGGAGCTATTCGGTTACAGCCACGGACAAATGCTGGGGAAAAATGTCGATCAACTCGTGCCGGAAGCAAGTCGCGCCAGTCACTGGCAGCGACGCGCTGATTTTATGAAGACCGGCGGCAGCCGACCAATGGGTGTTGGCAAAGACCTGAAGGGCGTCCGTAACGACGGGAGCGAATTTCCGATAGAAATCGGCTTGAGTCTGTTGCCAGATTTAGGCGGTCGCGGTGTTAGCGCCTGCGCATCGATTCGCGATATCAGCGAAAGAATTGCGGTGCAGAAACAACTGCAGTTGGCAAACTTTCTCGGCGAGCAGGCGATGGATCTCACGCAGACCGGTTATTGGCATGTGCCGTTGACGGTCGACGACGGCTATTACAATTCGTCAGAGCGCGCGGCAAAAATTTTTGGCGATATACCGCGCGCCGATTGGCGCTACCACGTCATGGATGAATGGTTTGCCAACGTTAAGCTCGGCGACGCAGCGGCTGCCGAGCTGACGCTGGAAAATTTCAACGCAGCGATCGAAGGAACAGTGCCGCGCTACGATTCCGTATATGCCTATCGGCGCCCCATAGACGATCGCATCGTCTGGATTCATGCAATGGGGCATGTAATTCGCGATGAACAAGGCAAAGCGACCGATATGTATGGCGTGACCATGGATGTCACCAACGCACGCAAGGCAGAGAAGAGTCTACAAGCAGCCAAAGAGCTTGCAGAGGAGGCGACGCGGATGAAGTCCGATTTCCTGGCGAATATGAGTCACGAAATCAGAACGCCGATGAACGCCATTATCGGCTTGTCCAATCTGGTATTGAAAACCGACCTCACAGCGCGGCAGCGCGATTACATTAAAAAAGTACAGGGCTCGGGACAGCATCTGCTCGGCGTCATCAACGACATTCTCGACTTCTCTAAAATTGAAGCGGGAAAGTTGTCGGTCGAATATGCGGATTTTGAGCTGGATAAGATGCTAGACAACGTTGCCAATTTAATTTCCGAAAAAACCAATGCCAAGGGCTTGGAGCTTATTTTTGACGTCGATGAAAATGTACCCCGCTACTTGAATGGCGATTCGTTGCGAATCGGACAGATTCTTATCAACTATGCCAACAATGCAGTCAAGTTCACGGACCAAGGAGAAATCGTCGTTGCCATCAAGGTTGTCGATCAGAGCGACGAGGATGCCGTGCTCCATTTCAGCGTACAGGATACGGGAATCGGCCTGACTGAAGAACAACAGGCGCGGCTGTTTCAATCCTTTCAGCAGGCCGACACCTCTACCAGCCGCAAATACGGCGGAACCGGTCTTGGCTTGGCAATTTCCAAACAACTCGCCGAATTGATGGGTGGAGAGGTCGGCGTCGAAAGTACCTACGGGAAAGGCAGCACCTTCTGGTTTACTGTTCGAATAAAGAAATCCAGCGTCGAACTCAAGAATTTTTTGCTGGAAAAAAATCTGCGCGGCAAGCGCACGCTGGTCGTCGACGACCACGATATGGCGCGCAGTGTTTTGAAAGTCATTTTGAACAAAATGTCATTTCGGGTGGATGAGGCTGCAGGTGGTCGAGAAGCAATTGCCGCAACCACCAAGGCGGCCCAGGAGGGGCAGCCGTATGACATCATATTTCTGGACTGGCGCATGCCGGGTATGGATGGCATCGAGACGGCCCAGGCTATCGCGGCGTTGGGGCTTGAAGTCAAGCCGCACCTGATTATGGTGACGGCTTACGGTCGCGAGGAAGTCCTGCAGGCAGCGGAAGCGGCGAAGCTGGACGACGTCATCATCAAGCCTATTAATCCTTCCATTTTGCTCGATTCGGTAGCACGCGTACTCGGCGGTCACGCCAGAGAAGAGCGCATCCATATTCAAGAGACATTCGGCGCCGGGCAGGATATTTCGGCGCTGAAAAACTCTTCGATCCTGGTGGTGGAGGACAACGA
>DATIED010000449.1:0-4676 GCA_035455965.1 Spongiibacteraceae bacterium | reverse complement strand
AGAAGCTATTAATCGATGGGCAATTGGTAGACTCCGAACAGCGGCTCGACATTATCGACCCGGCATCCGGCACGGTTTATACGACGGTACCGCGCGCGTCCAAAGCCGATGCGGATAACGCGATTGCCGCCGCCAGGATAGCGCAGCCGGCCTGGGCGGCACTTAAGCTTGCGGAGCGACGCGAATGCTTAAACTTATTCGCCGATATCGTGAAAGAGCATGCCGACGAGTTAGCTCGCAGCCTGGTACAGGAGCAAGGCAAACCACTGGCTGAAGCCCGCATGGAAATTGCATTTACCGAAATATTTATTCGGCATTTTGCTCAGATCGAATTGCCTGTCGACGTCGTTCAGGACGACGACGATTTTCGTATCGAAGTGCATCACAAGGCCCTGGGCGTGGTGGTCGGCATTACCCCATGGAACTTCCCGGTGCTGATCAGCCTGTTCAAAGTTGCACCGGCATTGTTGCTGGGCAATACGTTTATCTTGAAACCGTCGCCAACTACGCCGGTGACGGTATTAAAAATCGCCGCTCTGGCCAAGGATATTTTCCCGCGCGGCGTGTTTAACGTTTTGGTGGATGCCAACGACCTCGGCGCCTATTTAAGCGCGCATGCCGATGTCGCGAAGATTTCTTTTACCGGCTCGACAGCGACCGGTAAAAAAATTATGCAGGGCGCGGCTTCGACCTTGAAGCGTTTAACGCTGGAGCTGGGCGGCAACGACGCTGGAATCATATTGGGCGATGTCGATATTGCCAGCGTTGCGCAAAAGATTTTCGATAGCGCATTCTTCAATTGCGGCCAGGTCTGCATCGCGATGAAGCGCGTGTATGCCCACGCCAGCATTTACGATGAACTGTGCGCAGCATTGGCAAAAATTGCAGATGCCACTCAGGTCGGCAACGGTTTGGCCGAAGGCACGCAAATCGGCCCGCTGCAAAATGCCATGCAATTTGAAAAAGCCCAGCACTTTCTGCGGATCGCCGCGCAGGATGGCAAGATCGTCGCCGGCGGTGCAGTGCTCGACAGTGCCGGTTATTTTGTGCGGCCCACGATCGTGCGCGATATCGCCGATGGCAGCGAGCTGGTCGATGTCGAACAGTTTGCACCGATCCTGCCGATCATTAAATTTCACGACGTCGAAGAAGCGATAACCAGGGCGAACGCCTTGTCGTATGGCCTGGGCGGCTCGGTGTGGTCGGCCGATATCGATAAGGCTTACACTATCGCCAGGCGCATGGAGAGCGGCACCGTATGGGTCAATCACCACCTGCATTTCGGCCCGCATATCCCGTTTGCCGGTGCTAAGGAATCGGGCATCGGCGTGGAATTTTCGGTCGAAGGTTTAAAAGAGTTTTCGCAGACCGCCGTTATCAGTATCGCAAAAAAATAACAGGGATCGACCATGTCAAATGTTGAAACAAACCTGCCAAATGTTAAAACGAGTCTGCAGCTTTGCCGGCGCAACACGCTGGGCGATGCCTTTCATCGCACCGCACAGCGCTGCCGGGATAAAGTTGCAGTAATTTTTAACGAGCGCCGCTGGAGCTACCGCGAGCTGGATGTGGCGGTTAGCAACGTTGCTCATGCGCTGCTTGCGCAAGGCTGCAATAAAGGCGACCGCGTCGCCGCGTACGCGCGCAACTCGGATGCGTATGTCATTCTGATGCTGGGCTGCGTGCGCGCAGGCTTAGTGCATGTACCAATCAATTTCGGGCTGAGCGGCGACGAGCTTGTTTATGTATTGCAGCAATCCGGCGCCAAAGTCCTGTTTCACGATGCGCTGGCAAGCGATAACGTCGCCGCCATTGTGGACCAGGTCGAACTGCAGCAGATCGGTACTTTTGCCGAGGGCGGCACGCTTGGGGAGGGCGGCAAGCTCGATGTGCTGACATTAACGCATGGCGACAATATCCTTCCTCCCGATATCGACCTCGACGGCGAAGAGCTGGCACAAATCATTTATACCTCGGGCACCACATCGCGTCCGAAGGGCGTGATGATGAGTCACAACTCGCTGCTTAACAATGAGCGCATTGCGATTCAATATTTAGGAATTTCGGAGCAGACCAGAGGTATTAGCGCGCTACCGTTTTACCATGCGGTATTACACGTCAATTGCCTGCCGTACCTGTTGGCCGGCGCCACGCAAATTATTCTGGATCGCCCCGAGCCGATCGTTCTGCTAGAACTGATCGAGCGCGAAAAAATCAATTCGTTATTTGCGCCGCCGACCGTACTGATCAAAATGTTGCGCGATACTGCTTTCGATCATTATGACCTGAGCAGTCTGACGCATATTTTGTACGGCGCCTCAATCATGCCGGCGGCTACGGTCGCCGAGTTGAGCAAGCGTCTGCCAGGTGCGGGGCTCTACAATATTTACGGCCAAACCGAAATCGGTCCGATCGCCACGGTGCTATTCCCCCACGAACACCGCGAGCGTCCCACCAGCGCCGGTCGTCCGGTGCTCAATACCGAAACGCGTATCGTCGATGAAGCAATGAACGATGTGCCCGTTGGCGAGCGCGGAGAAATCGTGCATCGCTCGCCATCTTTATTACAAGGTTATTGGAATAAACCCGAAGAAACCGCAGAGGTTTTTGCCGGCGGCTGGTTTCATTCCGGCGATATGGGCTACATGGACGAGGAGGGGTACATCTATGTGGTCGATCGTATCAAAGATGTCATCAATACCGGCGGCGTGCTGGTATCGAGCCGCGAAGTCGAGGAGTGCCTGTATAAACACGATGCCATAGCGCAGGTCGCGGTGATTGGACTTTCACACCCAAAATGGGTCGAAGCCATCGCTGCTGTAGCTATGATCAAGGAAGGCAGCATCGTTTTGGAAGAAGAGCTAATTGCGCATGCGCGTGCGCAACTCGCCTATTTTAAAGTGCCCAAACGTATCGTGTTCGTCGAGGCATTACCCATCAATCCCTCCGGCAAAATCTTAAAGCGCGAATTGCGCGATGAATTGAAGGATTTATTTTCCTCCGACTGGGCTTGATAAATTCGAGAGTTACCAGATCCTGCTTTGTAAACACTCCGTCTTCTTTGCAAATATTTTCAAAAATAGAACCAATAAAAAAGGGGGCCAAAGGCCCCCCAAAACTATCGAGAGAATTACCAGGAGTAGTGCAGCTCTGCGCCATACATACGCGGATCGTTGTACACCATGCCAGCGGTCTGCGTGCCATCCACCAGCGGTGTACCGCCGATGATGTAGCGCTGATCGGCCAGGTTGGTGCCGTAGGCGGCGACGCTCCAGGCTTTGTCCGGGCTCGACCAGGTCAAGCGCGCACTGATGTCGCGCTGATTGACCTTGTAAACGCCAGCATCACAGCTCGATACGTCGAAGCAATTGTCGACATCGGTGCGCAGCGAACCCTGCAAGCGCGGCACGACATCGCCGATCGGAGTATTGAACGTGTACTGGATCGCGGCAAAGTACACGGCCTTCGGCAGGCGCGGCAGATCTTCGCCGGAGCGATCGACTGGGCAATAATCGACGATACCGGCACCGGTATTGACGGCCTGGCAGACCGCTCCCGGCAGGCCACCTTGCGTCACGATGCGATGGTCGTCGAACTTCTCGATCTCGCCTTTATTGAAGGTCACGTTCGCCGTGACCAACATGTTGTCCATCGGGATCAACTGGCTTTCGATCTCGATGCCCTTGATGTTCGACTTCTTGGCATTGATCGGAATACCGGCGATGCGCGCGGTCTGTGGGTCGATCGTAACCGACGTCAGTTGGCGATCCGCATAGTCCATATAGAACAACGCGGTGTTGACCCGCACGCGACGGTCGAGCGCGTCGAACTTGAAGCCGAGTTCGTAATTGGTCACTTTCTCGGGATTGTAGTCGAAGATCGAGTTGGTGACCGGATCGGCCGCTTCGCTGAGGCCGCCCGACAGGAAACCTTTCGACCACGTGGCATAGGCGCTACCGGTTTCGATGAAGCCAATGTTCTCTAAGGTGCGCTGCAAGCTGATCATCGGCGTCCAGGCATTGTGGATGACATGATCGGTCTGATCATTGATATCCGCTATCGAGCCACTCGGGAGAACGTTGTGTATGTAAGTGTTCGCAGGGCTGAAGCTGCTCGGCCCATTCGGGAAGTTCCAGAGCGGGCCGCCAATGACGGTCGCTACGCTACCGTCGTTGGTAGCATGGGCGACGTCAGCATCGTCGACGACGCGCTGCAGTTCACGCTTTTCATGCGTGAAGCGCATGCCGCCGGTCAAGGTCCACTGCTCGTTGAACTTCCAGTCCATTTGCGTAAACGCGGATTCGGACGAATTGTCGGCATCGAGTTGCGTCCGGTTGTTGCTGTAATAAGCCGAATTCGGGCCAAAGCCACCGAAGAATGGACCGGTGATACCCGCCGATGCACCGTCGCGGGACGTTTCCATGAAGCCGAAGATGCCGGCGACATAGTCGAGTTTTTCATCGAATGCGTTGCCGGAGAATTGGAACTCCTGGCTCCACTGGCTGGTGCTGCGCTTCGAGGTGCCGGGACCGAAGTTGGTGCGGGTCAGCAGCGGAATGTCCATTGCATCGAGGTCGTTGGCCTCGGCGGCGCGAGTGCCGCGAAAGGCTGTGACACTCTTCATGTTGAAGTTGTCGGCGATATCCCAATCGACGGTGACCGCCGATTGATAGTTT
>DATIED010000448.1:0-2982 GCA_035455965.1 Spongiibacteraceae bacterium | reverse complement strand
GGTTTAATTCACGGCGGCGAATGATCCAGGCAAAAAATTGATTGTAGTGGAGAATTTGGCGCATTAAAAACTGCTAGGCCAAGCGACTGGAAATAATTAATTTACTAAGGACCACAGAAAAGGAATGTATTAAAAGAGGTTTTGGATTTCTTAGGAAGGTACTGGAAAGACAAATGGTGCCGCAAGGGGGAATCGAACCTCCGACCTACTGATTACGAATCAGTTGCTCTACCGACTGAGCTATTGCGGCATTGATCTTGGAATGAGCCTTAGAAGGAGGCTCAGAAAACGACCGGCGCTATTGGAACGCAAATCGAGTTTTTTTTCAAACAAATCCGATTGTTTACCGTAAATTGGGCGGCACCGGCCGCCACATTATATTTTCTCGCCGACGCCGACGTAGTCGATGCGCGGATAGCTGACCCACTTGAACACTTTTTCATCGCCACAGATCATGCAGCGGTGCAGCAATTCGCCGGTCTGGGCATTCATTTCGCCCACTCCCTCCATCATGCCATGGCCGCATTTATCGCAGACATAATTAACTTCGACGGTCTGTACCGGGCGTTTGATCTCGGGCATCGCACTTACTCCTCACTGATTCGGCGTCGCGAAACTCCATGCTACCGAAAAACGGGGCCAATAGCTTTCCCCTTAATAAAAATTTGCGTGTTGCAGCGGCTGGCGACGCCCGGCGGTAAGCGGCTAGTATTACGCACCTTTACTCCGAGTCAGCCGTCGTGATCGCATCGCGTATTTTCCTGCTTGCCGGCCTGTTCGCCGCTCATCAAAGCGCTTTCGCAGAAGCGTCCACCTGCCCAGCCGATCATATCGCGCAGGGCAACCAGCCACCCGCCGGTTTGGAATGGAAATGTACGACCAAGGCAGGCGTCGTCGATGGACTTTGGCGGACCTGGTACAACGATCGGCAATTGCTTAGCGAGCGACAGATGAAGCTGGGCAAGGAGCATGGCCGCCAGCGTATGTGGTGGCCGAACGGCCAGTTGATGATGGAGGGCGTCAGCGTCGATGGCCACCGCTATCAGGGCTTTAAATATTGGGCTGCCGACGGCACGCCCACGCAGTTGGAAATCAAAACCGAAACCGTGATGCAGCCGCTCGTGCCTGGCGCCGCCAAACCCATTAATGGCCATCAATGACCAGGAGCGCCGTATGATTGTGCATCTATTGCTAACCGGCAACGAGTTGATGAGCGGCGATATCGTCGACTCCAACTCGGCCATGATCGCGCGTTATCTGGCCGACGATGGCTGGAATATTCGCAAAAAACTAACGGTCGGCGACGATCTCGGCGAGTTGGTCGCAGCGATTCAATGGCTGGCGCAAGATTGCGATGTGTTGCTGGTGAACGGCGGTTTAGGGCCGACCGTGGACGATATGACCGCGCAGGCATTGGCCATGGCCTGCGGTGTCGAACTGGCGGAGCACCCGACCGCTCTGCACGATTTGCAGCAGTGGTGCGAGCGCATCGGTTTGACCTTGAATGCCGCTAATCGCAAACAGGCGCTGCTGCCGGACGGTTGCACCCTCGTAGCGAATGCCATCGGCAGTGCGCCGGGGTTCGCGATGTTATTGGGGAAGTGCCGCGTCATTTGTACGCCGGGCGTGCCGCGCGAATTGGATATCATGCTGACCGCCGAAATTCTGCCGGCGCTGCGTCAGTCATTTCCGATCGGCACTAGCCAGGTGCGGCGCTTTGCGTTATTCGGCATCGGCGAATCGTCGCTGCAACAACGCATCAGCGATTCGATTGCCGATTGGCCAGGCGATGTTGAATTGGGCTTTCGCGCCGGCTTTCCGCAACTCGATTTAAAACTGGGCACTCAGACAATAGCCGCGCGCGCCACGGTCGAACAATTATTGCCGCGCCTGCAACCGATCATCGCCGACTTTTTAATCGGCGAAGGCGAAATCTCGATCGCGGCGCGAGTGGTGTAATTATTAGCGGCACAGCAAAAAAAATTAACGCTGGCCGAATCCTGCACCGGCGGCCAAATTGCAGGTTTGATCACCCAGGTACCGGGCGCTTCAAAGGTGCTCGATGCGGGCTTTATCACTTACAGCAATCGCATCAAACACGAAGTTCTCGCCGTCGATAACAGTGCGCTCGACACGGACGGAGCGGTTAGCAAAGCCGTGGTATTGCAGATGGCGGCCGGCGCATTGCGACGCAGCGGTGCCGATTATGCGATTGCGGTTTCCGGCATAGCCGGACCCGACGGCGGCAGCGCCGAAAAACCGGTAGGTACGGTCTGGATGGCGTGGGGAACGCGCGACGATTTGCGCGCGCAGCGTTTGCAGATTAATTTTCCGCGTCAGCAGTTCCAACAATACGTCAGTTATATCGGCCTCGATTTGATTCGGCGCGCACTGCTCGGTATCGCTGCCGAGCCGCCGTATTTCCGCTCGCGCAAAGCCAGATAAAATAATTGTCGCGATGTTTGCTGCGGGAATTTATCGCGGAAATTTGTTTCGGGGACTGCTCCGAGAGTCGCACAAGAAATTGCGCACAGCATTGTTTGGAGAATGGCGCGGCAATTTAATCCGTCGTAGTTGGATAGACCGGCGCGCGCTGTTGCCACAGATCGAACTGCAGCGTGCAGCCGTCAGCGCTTAATTTTACGTTGGCGCCGGCCGGCAGGCGCTGGCGGCAGAGCTCCAATAAAATCTGCGCGTCGCCACCCGTCAATAAACACGCCGCGGTTAAGCCTTCCAAATGCAGGCGTTGCGCCGGCGTTACATCGAAACCTGCCGCCAACTGCTGCAACAGCGTATCGAGCTCGGCGGCGATTGCATCGGACAAGCTATCTGCTGGTTTTTTCATGGCGCTGTTTTTTCATGGTGACTGTTTTTTCGCAACGATTGGTCAGCGCGCACTCAATACTTTTTCGATGGCTTTATTGAGGTCGGCGCTATCGGGTTTGGTCAAACTGGAGTAACGGTCCACCACCACGCCATGTC
>DATIED010000447.1:0-2124 GCA_035455965.1 Spongiibacteraceae bacterium | reverse complement strand
CGCGTACGGCACATGCGCCGACAACATATCGTTGTAGGCGGTGACAATACCGATGTGCGGCTGCGCAGTATTCGCCACGGCCTTTTTTTCCCCGCTGCCGCAACCCGCCACCACATGCGCCAAATTGCCGCAGCCGAGTATGCCGCGCGGATTATCGCGTGCCGCGCAACGCTCGATGCGATCGAGATAATTGCGCCGGCTGCTGCGACTGCGCTCGATGATACGCTCGGTGACCGCCGCGACTCGTTCGTGTACCGCCATACCCTATCCCTCGATCAATACGCCAACCACTCGCGATCCTCCATATGCAGCAGCGTATCGGCCTTGGTCGGCCCCATGCTGCCGGCCGGATAAGTAGAGAGAGCGAAACCGGAACTGCCCCATAAACCGCGCACCGCATCGATCCAGCGCCACGATGCCTCGACCTCATCCTGCCGCACGAACAAGGTTTGATCGCCGCGCAACACCGCTGCCAACAGGCGCTCGTAGGCGCTGTAACTACGCGCCACTTTGCGCCGATCCAGATGTAAATCGAGCGAGGTGTTCTCCAACTCCAACTCCTCGCTTAGCCGCGACTTGGTCGACAGCGTTAAACGAATCCATTCCTCGGGCTGTAATTTAATCATCAACCGATTCGGCGTTGGCGGTATGTCTTCGTGACCGCGCGAGAACATTGAATGCGCCAACGGTTTAAATTGCACCGTGATGGTCGCAGTCTGCTCGCGCATGCGCTTGCCGGTGCGCAGATAAAACGGCACGCCGGCCCAGCGTTGATTTTGCACGTAGGTGCGAATCGCCACGAAGGTTTCAGCGCGGCCATTCGGAACTTCATCGCGATAGCCCGGTACTGCGACACCGCCGACATATCCATTCTCGTACTGGCCGGCGACGATGCGGGTTGGCTCGTGTTGCTCGGGTTGTGCCAGCGCGCGCAACACTTTTACTTTCTCATCGCGAATATCTTCTGCCGCCAAACTAAAAGGATGCTCCATCGCGACGAAGGCCAACATCTGCAACATATGGTTTTGCACCATATCGCGCAGCGCTCCCGTCTCCTCATAGAACGCGCCGCGCTTTTCGACGCCAATCGTTTCGGTGACGCAGATCTGCACGTGATCGATGCAATGCGAATTCCACAAATAATCGAGGAAAAAATTGCCGAAACGCAATGCCAGCAAATTCTGGACAGTTTCTTTACCGAGATAGTGATCGATGCGGTAAATGCGCCGCTCGTCGAACGCCTTTAACATCGCTGCATTGATCGCTTTGCCGGATGCGAGATCCGCACCCAAAGGTTTCTCGACGATCAAGCGCGCCTCGCCGCCCGACAGACCAAATGCGCCGAGCTTTTCGGTGATCGGTACGAACAAAGACGGCGGCGTCGACACATAAAACAAACGCTGCCGGTCCTCTCCCTGCGCCAGCGTTGCACGTAGCGGCGCCCAACCTTCATCGGAGGTGAGATCGCAGGTGACGGTATGTATACAGGTTAGAAAACTGTCGAGCTGATCGACCGCCTGCCCGCAATCGCCGCTGGCGACGATCGTTGCGCGCAAGCGCTCGCGAAAATCCTCGCTGGCTTCATCGCGGCGCGAGATCGACAGAATGCGATCGGCGGCGTTGAGTTCACCACCGCGAAACAGTCCCCACAGCGCCGGATACAATTTGCGGAAGGCCAGATCGCCGGAACCGCCGAACAAGACAAAATCGCGTGACTGATTGTTCATCGAGCAATTGGCCTTACTCGTGGGGGAAGTTTCATTATCTCCCAAACGCTTCGCTTGTCAATTTGTCGCCGGGATTGCATAACCACACACAATTAGCGATGCTGTACATAAATACTGAAAGTGTCCGGCAACCCACGCGCCTGTTATCCGCGATAAAATTTATCTCTTGCTTCTCCACCGTACACGAGAGCGATTATGGCGACACACAACTCCTCGCGCAGCACTGCACCTCTACTGGTGGGCGATATCGGCGGCACGCACGCGCGGCTCGGCATCGCCCAGTGGAGCGCCGCTAGCGCCAGCGTTTCAATCGCTTCGATCGCGATTTTAAAATGTGCCGATTACCAGACGCTCGGGGCACTGCTGCAATATTATTTACAGAACTTATCAGCGTCAC
>DATIED010000446.1:0-3907 GCA_035455965.1 Spongiibacteraceae bacterium | reverse complement strand
CCGCCGGAAGCCGCCAGTACTTCGTCGGATTTCGCGGTCGGCGGCGGCACCAGTATCTTGGCCAGACGCGACTGCAGATCCTTGTCCATCAATGCATCGGGAATCGTAATCGTTAAATCGGCATTGACCTTTAAATCGAAGAACCCGGTATCCAGCGCCACCATCGGCAGCACCGATAAAATTTCCGCGCCGGCCTGATAACCGTTATGCGTGGCCAGTGCGGCCTGCCACTGTGCCTCATCGATGTCGCCCGGGCGTGGGCCAGCCAGCGCGTGTTGCAAATCCGCGTAACTGAACACACCCAGGCGCTGCTTCAACGCCGCGTAAAACGCCAGCCCGCGCTGCAGCAATTCGTTGTCGTGATCCCAGATCATATGCGCGGCAGGTTTGCCGTCTTCGAAATCCATATGCAGGAAATGATAAAGCTCAGCAAGCAGTTCGATCGGATTGGTCAGCCAATCGATACGACCGCCCTCGACCTTGAAATTATGCCGGTTGATGCTCAGCCATCCAGCCAGCATGTGCGGCTGCGCGAATAAGGTTTCGATCGGTCGCAGCAGTAGCGCCTGCTTGCGATCGAGCACCGACACATAGGCGGTCTTGAAATTATCCACGGCATTTTTCAGGTAGCCGGCTCGAATTTGCACGAAGGCAAAACCGAGATCGATCTGCGCGGCAATCTCTTTCAATTTACCGACCGCGGTGAGATACGGCACGATAAAGCGCGTGGTCGGCCGCGCATTGATGTTCTGGCCGATAAACCAATTCACCAGACCGTAGTGAAACTCGAGGTTGGTCGCCAGATCCTTGCCGCGCAATTCGGTGCGACGCAAAATCTCCGCGAGCCGTTGATAACTTTCCAGGCGGTTGGCGCCGGTGGTCAGCAGCAGTGCGATGTTGGAATCGTACGCGCCGGCCAGATGATATTTCATGAACACATCCGTATCCGGATTGTGCATGCTGATACCCTGGTCGTCGCGAATCTCGCCCTCGATGGCATTCGACCAGTATTCGATGACACCGCCAGCGTGTGGTTGCAGAGCCTGGTTAGTGGCGTTCATACGCGCCTCTACCGAAGCGTGTTCGCGCGGCAGGCGTTCGGGCTTCGGCAATTGCTTGCCGTGGCGCGCCAGCAGCACCATCGTCTCGACCAGCGATTCGACGATGAAAAAATCGTTGGGATTTTCCGGATTGGCGAACTTCAGTTTGTAACATAATTCGGTAACGCGATGTTCGACCTGAATCCGCGTATTCATTTCCATGAAATAGTGCGACTGGCCGTCGACGATACATTCGAAGGTCGATACCGAATCGAGTTTCACGGCCTTACCGAAACGCGCCGCTTCGTCTTCCATCTTGTTTAGAATGTTTAGATCGGCCTCCAGCGTCTGCGCTTCTTCGGCGCGCTGTTGCTGTTGCGCTTTCGCAACTGCTTCGGTCAACTCCTCGACTGTAACCGAAACTTCCAGCAATTTTTGCTCGTGCATTTGCAGCGAGCAGTCGCGACCGCCCATGGTGATGCACCAATCGCCGTTACCAACCACCTGGATCTCCTGATGGCGAGTGGTCTCGATGTTCATCTCGATCAGTACGTTTTTATTGTCGCCAACGCCGTTGCATTTCACCTCGGCCAGAATTTCGCGCAGCAGTGCAGGACCCTGTGCCGCCACCGAGGCTATCTTCTCATCGAGCGAGCCGCCATCGAGGCTGGCCGGCGCATTGAGAATACGCTGGCCCTTGCCGCCGCCGCCCGAAATGGCTTTCAAGCGAAACCGGTTGTTCGGCTTATCGGTAAACACTTTTACCAATTGCGCCTGCAGCACCTCGCCGATCTCATCGATCGAGAGCACGTCGATGCCTTTGCGATAAGAGGCCAGCAGTACCGCGTCAGCCTTGTCTTCGAGATTGGCGACGGCGGCGAGATCGACCTCGAGCCCCTTCGCGCCGCACAGCTTCACCAGGTCGGCCTCGGCCGGATACTTGTGCAGCAACGCCAGCGCGGTCAGGTTGTCGATACCCGGCGTGGTCGATACGCCGACATTCAACGCGGTACGTTTCGCCTCGTCTTTCAAACCTGCGGCGCGCACCGTGTGCGAGCATGGCCCAATGAATTTCAGACCCGCTTCTTCCATCGAGCGAACCATCTCCTCGTCTTCGGCCATAAAACCGTAGCCGGCAAAGATGCTGGTGTAATTATTATCCTTGGCGATCTGGATAATCTGGCGAATGCGCTGCACGCGCTCTTCCTTGCTGGCACCGGTGTAATCCGGTACGCGGTGCACGCGTTGGGGATCGGTCAGTTTGCGCAGTTCGGGCGCCAATGCGCTGGTGTAAGTAATCGAATCTTTTTCGGAGAGCAAAATGCCGTAGCCGTGAATGCCCATCTCGTCGAACACGTCCATCGCTTCTTTGCGAATCGGGCCGCGGCAGATAATCAACGGCCGCATATCTTCGCAGTCGAAACTGCGTACCCACTCGGAATCTGCAGCGCGCAAACGGCGCGCTTTATGAATCAACGGGTTTTTCAAATAATAATTGTTGCTTGGCTGCACGCTATAAACCCCTGTTAATTTGTCATACATGACCGTCGCTTTACCGGCCAGCTCCCTCTCTCGCAGAGAGGGCAAAAATTAATGAAACTCGCGCTGCACCGCATTCAACGGTTCGGGCACGTAATGCTGCAGGTGAAAACGCATATTTTCGGCGACGACTTTGCGCAAATCGGACGGCATGACGATCTGCGAGATCGAACCGAGGCTGAGCGCCTCATTGGGATTCATCAATTCTCTTTCGTAGCGCTGCGCCAGCAGAGCTTCCTGCTCTTTCGCCCACTGCCGCGCGGTTTTTTCCGCGGCGCTGCGCGCCTCGGCTTCCGGCATGCCGGATTTAAGATTATCGGCCAGACCGGCGGCGATACGTTTTTGCAGCGCGGCGCGAATTTCGCGCAGTTCGTCTTTATAAATAAACTCGACGCCCGCCGGGCCCATTACCGCGGCTCGCGTGGTCGGCAAGGCGATGACTAAATCGGCGCCGGTCGGATAGTTGTTGTACGACGCATACGCACCGCCGAAAGCATTGCGGATAATCACCAGAAAGCGCGGCGTGCGCAGATCGATAATCGCATCGAGCATGGCGCGACCGGCCTGCACGATACCGCCGACTTCCTGTTCGCGCCCCGGTTTGAAGCCGGTGGTATCTTCCATAAAGACCATCGGAATGTTGTACAGGTTGCAGAAGCGAATGAAGCGCGCATTTTTGTATGCGGCACCGATATCGATCTGGCCGGACGCCACCGCGGAGTTATTCGCGACAAAACCCACGACGTTGCCGCCCATGCGACCCAGCGCGCAAATGGTGTTGCGCGCGCGCTCGGGTTGAATTTCGAAGAAGTCGCCGTGATCGCAAATCTGCTGAATGATGATGCTGATATCGAACGGTGTATTGAAGCCGGTCGGCGAGTTAAACGCTTTCTTCAACAGGATGTCGATATCCCAGGTCTTGCGGTCGACCGGATCGGAGGTCGGTTGAAACGATGCCAGTTCGTGATTGCCGGACGGCAGGTAACGCAATAATTGTTTGACCTTTTGCAGCGCGCTGACTTCGTCGGGCACCACAAAATCGGTGACGCCGGATTGCGAATGCACGTTCGGGCCGCCGAGTTCATCCGCCGTTACGTCCTCGCCGAGCACCGATTTCACAACTCCGGGACCGGTGAGACCGAAGAAGGTATCGTTCGGCTGAATGACGAAGCTACCCTGACGCGGCAGATACGAACCGCCGCCGGCATTAAAACCGAACATGCACATGATCGACGGCACCACGCCGCTGATTTTGCGCAATGCAGTGAATGCTTCGGCGTAACCATCGAGGCCACCGACGCCGGCCGGCACATACGCGCCGGCCGAAT
>DATIED010000445.1:0-6781 GCA_035455965.1 Spongiibacteraceae bacterium | reverse complement strand
AGTATGGAAACTATCGACGGGGAAATGTTGCATACCATGCACTTCGCTGACGATCAGACCGCTGAACATATCGCCGTATTCGAGCGCCAGCACGCGATGCTGCTTGCGATTGCCATGCAACGCGCCGCCGAAAAACGCTTCGAGATCCAGCAGCGGCAATAAGCGTCCGCGCACGTTGGCGACGCCGCGCACCCAGCTTTTAACGCCGGGTAAACGCGTGCTGATCGGCACCGATAAAATCTCCGCAACCTCGGCCATCGGTGCCACCAGGCGCTGCCCGGCCAATGTAAAACCGACGCCGGTCCAATGCGGTTTAATATCGATCTGCGCCGGCAGCCCGTGCGCGTGCTTAACGCTGCTCTGTGCGAGCGCGACCAGCGCGGCAAATGGCTCGAGTGTTTCAGCCATGGACACTTACCAGCTCCTTATCGACACGGCGCTAAACCTTCAACACATCTTTGATTGTTTGTACCAATAACTTATCGTCGACCGGCTTGGTGAGATAACCTTTGGCACCCTGACGCTGGCCCCAAACGCGATCGGTCTCCTGATCTTTGGTGGTGACGATGATGACCGGGATATGGCTGGTGCTGGCATCTTTACTCAGCTGGCGCGTCGCTTGAAAACCATTCAAGCCAGGCATTACCACATCCATCAATACTACATCAGGGAGTTCTTTTTTCGCCGTCGCAATGCCGTCTTCGCCGTTTTCCGCAGTTAAAATTTCGTAGCCATGCTTACTCAGAATCGAGCTTATCTTGTAGGTTTCAGTCGGCGAGTCATCGACTATCAATACCCGGGCCATTTATTCATTCCTCTTTTGCGCCTTGCAATTGTACTTTTCCAGAGCCGGTTCTTTTACAGAAACTGTACTTTTCCAATCGGCGCTCTTGTTATTTCCGTGATCGACAAGCATTTCCATGATCGACTGCTATTTACACGATCGCTGGCGATCCCTCAGCAACAGGCGCAAATCAATGGGCCTGCGGAACGTGTGCCTGTATCGCACCCAACAATTCATTCTTACTAAACGGTTTCGTCAAATATTGATCGGAGCCGACAATACGACCCTTCGCCTTATCGAACAGCCCATCCTTACTGGATAACATGATCACCGGCGTCGATTTGAATTCGCTGTTGTTCTTTATTAACGCACAGGTCTGATACCCATCCAAGCGCGGCATCATGATATCGACGAAAATAATATCGGGCTTGGTATCGGCGATCTTGGCCAGCGCATCGAAGCCATCGGTTGCCGTAATCACATCGCAACCCACTTTTTTTAATAATGTTTCGGCGGTGCGGCGAATAGTTTTACTATCGTCGATCACCATCACTTTTAAATCTTGAAAATTCGGTTCCATGCAGGTTTAACCTCTATGCCCCGTCCAATAGCGGACATGTGCGGAGCAGCGCCAGGACTAGGGCCTCCGTTTTTGATACAGTGCTGCATATGGCGCGTGGCTCATATTCGTAAAGCCTTCGAATATGACCACTTCGCGCTGAGCCTACGATGGGCACAAGCACCCAGCGGTGAACACGACACTTCAGCGGAAACGACAACCATCAGCGATGGACCTGACAACTATAGTCCAAGACTGTCGACCTGATTAGACGCATGCGCGCTTGGCGATGTCGCATCGCAAACGTTATTTAGTATAGAAGCCGATTGAAATAAAGCACGTTTCGTCTTATTTCTGACATAGGTAGCAAAAATGAGTATTCGTCTTGGCGTAGTTATGGATCCGATCGCAGCGATCAAGTATAAAAAGGACACGACGCTGGCCATGTTGTGGGCTGCGCAGGATCGCGATTGGCAGTTGTTTTATATGGAACAGAGCGATTTATTCCTGGATGGAGGCATCCCGAAAGCCACGCTGCGGCCGCTGCGCGTGCACCGCAATCCTGAGCACTGGTTCGATCTGGGGGAGCCGCAACAACAATCGCTGGCCGATCTGGATGTGATTTTGATGCGCAAGGACCCGCCGTTCGACAATGAATTTATTTACAGCACCTACATGCTGGAAGCCGCTGAAAAGCTTGGCGTATTGGTGGTCAATAAACCGCAGAGCTTGCGCGACTGCAATGAAAAAATATTCGCCACGCAATTTCCGCAATGTTGCCCGCCGCTGCTGGTGAGCCGGGATATGCAATTGTTGAAAGACTTTCACCGCCAGCATCAGGATGTCATCTTTAAGCCACTCGACGGCATGGGTGGCAGCTTAATATTTCGCGTTCGCCACGACGACCCCAACCTCAACGTAATCCTTGAGACACTCACCGCCGAGGGACGCAGTACCATCATGGCGCAGCGCTATCTGCCGGCCATCAAAGACGGCGACAAGCGCATTTTATTGGTCGATGGCGAGCCGGTGCCGTATTGTCTGGCGCGCGTGCCGATGGCCGGCGAGAGCCGCGGCAATCTGGCGGCCGGCGGCACCGGCCGGCCGCAGCCATTGACCGAGCGCGATCGCTGGATTGCCGCCCAGGTCGGTCCCGCCGTACGCGAGCGTGGCCTGCTGTTCGTCGGCCTCGATGTAATCGGCGATTTCCTGACCGAAATCAATGTCACCAGTCCGACCTGCGTGCGCGAAATCGATGCCGCCTACAACACCGATATCGCCGGCCTGTTGATGGATTGCATCACCAAAAAACTCAGCGCCGCCGCAGCCGGAGCCTAAATGCCCGACGCAGCCACCATGCCCTATGCCGGCGACCACGCCTTCCAGCCGCGCAACGATCTGCTGGGCTTTACGCTGCTGCTGGCTGCAGCGCTGCACGCCGCGCTTATTCTGGGGGTGACGTTCAGTCGCGAACAGCGCGAGAAGACCGCCTCCAAGCTGGAAATTACGCTGGCGCAGTACAAAAGCGCGCAAGCGCCGCAACGCGCCGATTATCTCGCTCAGCACAATCAGGAAGGCAGCGGCACCTTGGCTGAAAAAGCGCTGTTAACGACGCGCAAAACGGCGGACTTCCAGGACAATGTCATCCGCGATATCAGCCCCGTCCAGCAGATCGCCGCGCAGCGGCAGACCAGCGCCCAGCAAGCCCTGATCGCCACGCTCGCGCATGCGGAACAAAAAACCACCTCGAAAAATGATCGGACAACGCCGCAACAACTGGCGGAGAGCGACGTCACGATCCAACAGCGCAGCCTCGAAATCGCCAGCCTCGAAGCGAAGCTCGACATCCAGCGCCAGGCTTACGCCGCGCGCCCGCGCATTCGGCGCCTGACCTCGGTGGCCGCGAAACGCTCGGAGGATGCGGAATATCTGAATCAATGGCGCGAGCGCATCGAAAATGTCGGCAACCGCAATTACCCGGAGCGCGCGCGCGAACAGCAAATCTACGGCGATCTGCGGCTGATGGTAGCGCTGCTGCCGAACGGCGAGGTGCACGAGGTTAAAGTGCTGAAATCGTCCGGGCAAAGACTGCTCGATGAAGCGGCGATCCGCATCGTGCACTTAGCAGCGCCGTACGATGCCTTTCCACCCGAGATTCGTCAGCACGTCGATGTGCTGGAAATTATCCGCACCTGGCGTTTTCACAAAGACCGGTTGACCTCGACCAACTAAACTGAACAAACTGCTTATCCGATCGCATCGAACGAATTATCGACTGGGTGATATAGAGTCCTCAACGAGAAGAAAAGCCCTCAACCAGAAGAAGAGACCTCACCGAGAGGACTCTGCCAAAGAGCATCGAGCTCGTATGAAAACAGTCTTTAACAGCCTGAAGGATCACTTCCTGATCGCGATGCCGTCGCTGAACGAAGGCATGTTCGCGCATAGCCTGACCTATCTCTGCGAGCATAGCGAGGAAGGTGCGATGGGCATTGTGATCAATCGCCCGATGGGCCTGGCGCTGCGGGAAATTCTCGACCATCTCGATATCGAGGGCCAGCACGCGCACCTTGAGGATCCGGTGATGGCCGGCGGCCCGGTTGAAATCGAGCGCGGCTTCGTATTGCATCGCAACAGCGAGCGGCAGTGGGAGTCGACGCTGCCGATCAGTGCCGACATTTGCCTGACGACGTCCTGCGATATCCTGGCGGCGTTGGCACATAGCGAAGGACCGCGCGACACGCTGGTTGCGCTCGGTTATGCCGGTTGGGGCGCCGGTCAACTGGAGGACGAACTGGCCGCCAATGCCTGGCTCACCTCGCCCGCCGACAGCGACATTATCTTCAACACGCCGATCGACGATCGCCTGCGCGCCGCCGCCGCGCGACTCGGTATCGACCTGGTGCTGATGGCGCCCGGTGCCGGCCACGCCTGATTTTTGCGAAGTAACGTTTATGGCCGAATGCATCATCGCTTTCGATTACGGCACGCGCTTTATCGGCGCCGCAGTCGGTCAAAGCATTACTGGCACAGCTTCACCGTTGCCGGCCTTAGCCGCTAAAGACGGAACTCCCAATTGGGATCAGATCGCAGCGCTGCTCAAAGAGTGGCAGCCGCAACGCCTGGTGATCGGTCTACCGCTGAACATGGACGGCACGCCGTCGGAGATGTCGCAGCGCGCCGAGAAATTTGCGCGCCGTCTGCACGGGCGTTTCGGTTTGCCGGTATTAACCTGGGATGAGCGTTTAAGCAGTTACGAGGCGCGCGGCGAAATGTTGGCTCACAGCAAAGAAATTCGCGGCAACCAAAACTTCCGCGCGAGCGGCGTCGACAGTTTAAGCGCGCGTTTAATTTTAGAAAGCTGGTTTGCCGCGCAGACAGAATAAAAAGTACCGCTCAGCCCCCTACTAACGCCCCATACTACGGCCGCGATCCTGTTCTTTTTCGTCCTGAATCGTCAAGCCGGCGGAGCCGTTCGCCAGCGCATTCGGATCGGAATCGGCACCGAGCTTGATCATCAAGCGCAAATCGTTCGCGGAATCGGCGTGCGCGATCGCATCCTCGTAAGTGATCTGCCCTTCGGCATACATTTCATACAAATGCTGATCGAACGTTTGCATGCCCTGCTCGGTCGAGCGCGTCATCAATTCTTTCAAGGTGTGCACGTCGCCCTTGCGAATCATATCGGCCGCCAGCGGCGTATTGATCAACACCTCCACACAGGCGCGTCGGCCCTTGCCGTCCGGCGTCGGAATTAACTGTTGCGCGACCATCGCTTTCAAATTCAGCGACAGGTCCATCCACAACTGCGGATGCCGCTCCGATGGGAAGAAGTGCATGATTCGATCGAGCGCCTGGTTGGCGTTATTGGCATGCAACGTACACAGACACAAGTGGCCGGTTTCGGCGAAGGTAATTGCATTCTCCATGGTCTGGCGCGTGCGCACCTCGCCGATCATGATTACATCGGGCGCCTGTCGCAGCATGTTTTTCAATGCCACTTCAAACGACTCGGTGTCGATGCCGACCTCGCGCTGCGTGACGATGCAACCTTCGTGTTGATGGATATATTCGATCGGATCTTCGACCGAAATAATATGACCCTTCGAATTGCGATTGCGATGGCCGATCATCGCCGCCAGCGAAGTGGATTTACCGGCGCCGGTAGCGCCGACAAAAACCACCAGACCGCGCTTGGTCATCGCCAAGTCTTTGATGATATCCGGCAGGCCCAACTCTTCGATTTGCGGAATGCGCGTTTCGATACGGCGCAATACCATGCCGGCCAGGTTGCGCTGATAAAAGGCGCTGACCCGAAAGCGGCCAATGCCGCGCGCGCTGATCGCGAAATTCAATTCCTTGGTTTGCACGAACTCGCGGCGCTGGGTCTCATTCATCACGCCCAGCACGGTCTCGCGGGTTTTTTCCGGACTCAGCGGCGTAGTGGTGACCGGCACGACCTTGCCGTTGATTTTTACCGACGGCGGCACCCCCGCGGTGATAAATAGATCTGAAGCACCTTTTTCCACCATCAGGCTCAGTAACTTCTCGATATCCACCGCTGCGCTCCTGCTAATTGATGACGTTTATGAAATCTCTGATTAAGTGCGCGCCAACAGTAGGTGCTTTAGGCAAGCGAAGGCAGGTTGCGCGCGGCCGGAGCGCAGGAACCGGAGCATATATAAAATATGTGAGCCCCTTTCTCCTCAACGGAAGCGAGCACCGCCCGCGCGCAAGATGCCGCCAAGAGTAGGCGCTTGTAGGCGAGCGCAGTAACTTAATCAGAGGCTCCTTATAATTTGTCCGGGAAGCGCGCTTTGGTGCGCGCCTGCTCGCGAGTAACCAGGCGTTTCTGAATCATATCGGCCAGACACTGATCCATGGTCTGCATGCCGAGACTGCCGCCGGTTTGAATCGACGAGTACATCTGCGCCACTTTATCTTCGCGAATCAGGTTACGAATCGCCGCAGTGCCAATCATGATTTCGTGCGCCGCGATGCGCCCACCGCCGACTTTTTTCATCAGGGTTTGCGATACCACCGCCTGCAGCGATTCGGACAACATCGAACGCACCATATCTTTTTCCGCGGCCGGGAACACGTCGATGATCCGGTCCATGGTCTTTGCCGCCGAGGTGGTGTGCAAGGTACCGAACACCAGGTGACCGGTCTCCGCCGCAGTCAACGCCAGCCGAATGGTTTCGAGATCGCGCAATTCGCCGACCAGGATGATATCCGGGTCTTCCCGCAGCGCCGAGCGCAACGCTTCGTTAAAACCGTGCGTATCGCGATGCACTTCGCGCTGGTTGATCAAACACTTCTTGCTTTCGTGGACGAACTCGATCGGATCTTCGATCGTCAAAATGTGCTGATAGCGGTTGTCGTTGACGAAGTCGACCATCGCGGCAAGCGTCGTGCTTTTGCCCGATCCGGTCGGC
>DATIED010000444.1:0-2093 GCA_035455965.1 Spongiibacteraceae bacterium | reverse complement strand
ATGGCGTTTTCAAGTCGTGCGCGATGGCGTCGGAGACTTCGCGCACACCGTCCATCAATTGCGCGATCTGATCGAGCATGTGGTTGATCACGGCGGCGATATGATCGAGATCGTCGTCGCGGCCAGTGACCTCGATGCGTTGTTTCAAATCGCCGCTGGCGACGCGTTCGCAAGCCTGATAAATAACGCGCAGCCGCCGCAGTTGGCGCAGCGTGACCGAGAGCGTCACAACCAGTGACAGCACGGCGGTAAGAAATAATCCCCAGAGCCGCAATTTGTTCAATTGCTGAATAGTGAGCAGATAACTATCGAACGGCACGCCGTAGATCAAACGGCCGCCGTCGGTGAGAATTCGCTCCGTGACCAGGCAGATTGCGTCTTCGCTGCTGCTGTTTTGCTGCTGCCAGCGATGGCCGGTGAAAGTGGCGGTATAAAACTCGCGATAGCGGAACTCGGGTTGGCCGGTCCGATTGATATTCGATAATTGCAGTTCGCCGTCGGCGTCCGCCAAGGCGACGCAGTCCTGCAGATCGGCGATTTCCACGGCCAATTGTCGGTATAACCAACTGGTCACGCCGGCGTGTTTGGGCAATTGCTTAGGCCAGCCAGCCAGGCGTTTTTCGATTTTTGCGTCGATGCCGCGCCCGATATCGCCGACCAGCGCGCGCAGCGTAAAGTCGTAGAGCCCGAGGACCAATAAACTATTCAGCAGCCACATGCTGAGGCCGGAGACCAGTGCAATGCGCAGCGATGAGCTGCGCCACCAATGTCCAAGCTCAGGATTCGCGGAGGACATACCCGGAGCCTCTAACAGTTTGAATGAGGCGCGTGGCGAAACCTTTATCGACTTTGCCGCGCAGGCGACTCATATGCACTTCGACGACGTTGGTCTGCGGGTCGAAGTTGAGGTTCCAGACGTCTTCCAGCAGCATGTTGCGCGTCACTACGCGGCCGGCATTGCGCAATAAATATTCGAGCAGGCGGAACTCCAGTGGCCACAGTTCGATTGTCTGGTCACCGCGCCTGACCGTGTGGCTAAGCAGATCGAGCTCGAGATCGGCGAGCTGCAGGGTAGTGCTGTCCGGCTTGGCGTCGCGGCGATGCAGCGCTTCCAGGCGCGCGGCCAACTCGATAAACGAAAAGGGTTTGGCCAGATAATCGTCGGCGCCATGCTGCAGGCCGCTGACTCGATGATCGACATCGCCGAGCGCGCTCAACATCAGCACGGGGGTGGTTTGACCGCGCTGCCGCAGTGCCTGCAGGACTTCGATGCCATCCAGTTCAGGCAGCATGCGATCGAGAATGATGGCGTCGAAGTGGTGCTGCGCGGCGTCCAATCCGGCTTTGCCATCGGCGGCGACCTCCACCGTATGGCCATCGCGCGATAATCCTTGAATCAGGAAATCGCACATTTCCGGATCGTCCTCAATGACCAGAATTTTCATTATTGTATCGACTGCCGTCGCTGCCTGGGAAATGCGAAGGATAGACCAAAATGCTGAGAAATAGTGAGCCGCGCTTGCCGGTTGCTTAAAAACCGCTTAGCGTTTGCGCGGTATCCCGAAGGTCGATCTGCAGTACAACCGATTGGATTGAAGCGCAGCCGGCAGTAACGACGGCATTATTATTGTGTGTAGGTTGGACTTTAGTCCGACGTGTCGGGTTAAAACCTGCCCTACGCGGTGGAGCGGTAAGCGTGACTAATTTGGCTGAGGAAGCGATGCGAGAGTTGATCGAGGCGTTGCGCAGCGATGGTTGGTATCACTGTCCCTGCTTTCTCGATATCGACATGGTTGCAGCGTTGCGCGCGGATATCGCATTGCAACGCGAACAATTTGCCGCCGCGGCTGTGGGGCGCGCGCAGCAGCGCCGTCAGCAAACTGCGGTGCGCGCCGATGCCACGCTCTGGCTGACCGCCGGCAGTGCGGCGCAGCGCGCTTTCCTGGCACTCATGGAAGATTTGCGGCTGGCGCTGAATCGGCATCTTTACCTCGGTTTGTACGACTACGAGGCGCACTATGCCCACTACGCCGCCGGCGCGTTCTATCGCCGGCATCTTGATGTATTTAACCTGGATAGAGCGGATGCTGCCG
>DATIED010000443.1:0-4771 GCA_035455965.1 Spongiibacteraceae bacterium | reverse complement strand
CTCGCCAACTTTTATACTGGTTTCGGCAAATAGCGGGCCGAGCGGGCTGTCCTCCTCAGCATCGGTGGTCGGCCAATAGAGGCCGTCGTGTTTACCAGACGAACTCCAAAAACTCTGCGCGTACTGCAATACGCCATCGTTCATGCGGTCGACGCGCGCGTAATCTTTCTGCGCATCGAAATAAGCCAGCGCGGCTTGCATCGCTGCCAGTTCGTTGCGGCCAATGCGCCGCGTTTCCATCTCATCGGCACCAGCGCGAACATCGAAGCGCCAGCCATTGGCAATATGCACGATCGGTATCGGCAGCTCCCACTTACCATCGCCGACGGCGATGTGCGCCATGCCGGGTGCAAACATTTCGATGCGGTTCGATTTATCCCACTCGGCGAGAAACGCATCGATATCTTCGGGATCCTGCGTCGGAATGAATTTTCTCCAGTTGGCGCCAAGTACATTATTCAGCGCCGCGCTATCCTCGCGCTTAACGGCGTCGATCATTGCCGCAGCCGCAGCCTCCGGCGTGGGATAGGCATGCTGAGCGCTTGCGGGTCCGGCAACAGCGACGAGCGCAAATCCGAAGATCGCACATATCAACCGCCAATTGCTGCGTCGCTGCACGCCCGCACCAGCGGTAAGCGCTGCACTATAAGCAGCAGTGCGCGCCGCTGCAGTAACAACGCAAACAGTTGCGGCAACGGTTGCGATAATCCATAAACTCATAGCTTCAACCCTCTTTAGCGACGGCCACCGCCGCCGCCGCGACCGCCGCCCATGCTACGGCCACCACCGCCACCACCCATGCTGCGGCCACCGCCACCACTGCGCTGCATTTGCTGGCGGCTTGAACTGCCGCGATCGGTCTGTTGTCGCGTGCGTCCGCTATTGCCGGCATCGCGAAAGGCGTTGTCGCCACCGCCACGCGCGCGTTCGGTCTGCCGGCTGGCACGATCGGACGCGCTCGCCCGATCGGAAACACCTGCCCGATCGCGGCTGCTGTTCATACGGTTGCCGGCACCAGCACCATCGCGACGGTTGGCGTTTTCGCGATTGCCGCGATCGAGACCGTTGCGGTCGAAGCCGCCGTCATTGCGACCGCGCGCAGCGTTTTGGGCGCGGTCGCGCTCGCGCGGATTGTTGCGCAGCTCATCGCGACCTCGTCCGGGATCCATACCGCGCTCGCCAAGCGTCGATTGCGCGCGCTGACGCTGCGAGTCGCGCGCCGGATCGCGGCCGCGAAAATTCGCCCGATCGGCCGCGCCGGGTACATTGCGGCCATATTGCTGTTGGCTGCGCGAATCGCGATAGGGCACGCCGCGCCGGTTGGCGGAGTTATGCTGGAAGCGGTTTTGATTGGCGTTGATTTGATTATTGCGATTGACGTTGTTGTAGCGGTTGACGTCGATATCGACATCGCCGCCACCCCAGTTGCAATTACCCCACATCGAGCCGACCGCAGCGACGCCTATACCGAAGGCAATGCCCGAGGCCAGCGCGTAGCCAGGATAATAGGCCGGCGGCGGCGGATAGTAATACGGTGGATACGACGGATACGGCCACGTGCCATACACCACGGTGGGGTTATAACTCGGCACATAAACCACTTGCGGATCGGCCGCCTCGATGACGATCACCTGCGGCTGCGCCGGCTCCTGCTTAACCACAACCTTCTGTTGTTCATTGGACTTAAGATTGCCGGCCTCCTGCGCCTTGGCACGCAGACGCTGCACCGCATCGAGGACATCTTTGGACGATGCGAGAAATGCATCGCCGAGACTCTGCACCCAATCGGGCTTCTCGCCCATCATCGCCAGCACCTGCGGAAATGCGGCCAGCGATTTGACACTTGGATCCCACGACTGACTCTCGACGGCCTTGACCGCGTCGTCGCCTTTTTGCTCGGAATGCTGCTTTGACCACTTCGCCGCATCGGCCACATCAGCGGGATAGGTGGCCGCCATCAATACCTGCGACAGCAGACTATCCGGATACAGCGCAATGGGCGCGGTGAGCTGCTCGAGCTGCTCCGAAGAGAAACTCGGTGGCGCGTCTTCCGCCGCAACCGCCATCGCCAACAGCGATGCCGCCAAAACCAGCGCACGCGCCAACCGTTCAAAGAAAGTATGCATGGCAATTCCCGGTAGTCGTCGGGCAGTCTCGGCACTCTAGCTCCGCGCGCCGAGCTGGTCTATTAGACCTTAGTCCTATATGGCTACGGGAAGGGACGCCAGCATCGATGAGAATGCTCGACCAATTGAGCAGTGCGGCACGATGACTGAAAATCTCGCGCCACTTCATTTCCAGCGCGCAATGGAAGCCCTTTTCGACGTCAGGATTTTCAAAGAAGTCTGGTTCTTTCGATGTTTGTGGCGGCCTTTGAGTGCTTTCGCAAGCAGGGCTGCGCGCTTCGGCAAGCGCCGGCCGCGATATTGTGCGTTATGCTGCTTTTCCCCTTATCGGAGCGAATAATAATGAAAAAGTGGCTGTTGGGCGCGCTGGCGCTGCTCGTCATTCTGGTCGGCCTGCTACTGTGGCGGCCGGTGCAGGCGCTGTTGATCGGCTGGTACCTGCCGAAGTTTCCCGACCATGCGACGGTGAGCGTGCTCGCCGCCGATGCGCAGGGTCCGATTTATTTTCCGAGCGCCACGGTGTTCGACTTCGACGTGATCCTCAACGGTATGCACGGCGCGCGGCCCACCAATGGCCTCGGCTATCTGTCGATGCCGGCCGGCGCCAGCGCCGCGCAACCGGTGCCCGCCATGGTGATTCTGCCCGGCAGCGGCGGCATCTCGGCCGGCCGCGAGGCGGAGTACGCGAAATTGCTGAACCGGCACGGCATCGCCGCGTTCATTGTCGAGTACTACGAACCGCGCGGCATGACCAAGGATTTCTCCTACCTGCTGCGCTCAGCCACGGTCACCGAATTCGACATCGTGACCGATGCCTACTCGGCGCTGAAACTGTTGTCGACCAGCCCGGCGATCGATTCAAAGCGGATCGGCGTGATGGGTTTTTCGTACGGCGCCATGGCCACGCGCATCGCGATGGACGACCGCATTCGCGCCGTGCTCGCGCCGCAATCGCCAGGCTTCGCGCTGCATGCGGATTTCTACGGCCCCTGCTTTCAGAAACTCGGCACCACTAAAACCAACGGCGCGCCGCTGCTGACACTGCGCGGCACCGCCGACAACTCCAACGATTTAACCGCCTGCGCGCAGCGCGAGAAAGAACTCGAAGCACTCGGCGTCACTGTCGAACGCCACCTGTTCGAGGGCGCCGGTCACGCCTGGGAGAACACCACGCCACAGCAGCTGAACGACAAGCCTTACATTGTCGGCTGCGAACTCGATTACGACGCGCAAGGCTTTGCCTGGCTGAATGGCCATCGCGTCTCCACTATCGACGCCGATGCCTCGCGACTGGAGCGCATCGCCGCACGCTATTTAAACAACAACGGACTGATGGATTGCGCAAAACACGGATATATCGTCGGCCACAACGAAGCGGCTACGCAGGGCGGCTATGCGGCGCTGTTAGATTTTTTGACGAAAAACTTCGGGCTGGCGCCGACTGCGGCAGTTCAACCCGAGTAACGGACGAATTTTTTTAAAGTAGTGAGAAGCGGCAAAAGATGAAGGCGCAGCACGATTATTTGCAGTGCCTTCGAAACTCTGGATTAAAAATCCCTCCCGATTTGCTCCTTCATCTGTTGCCGTATTCGGTGAATACGAAATCCCGCGGCTTCGCGAGCGTGTGGCATGCGACACCGCATTTGGCATCGTTGCCCTGCGGCGGCTGATCCGCCGCCGTGGCGGGCGTAAACGTCGCGGATGCGACATCGTATTTGAACGCCGCATAGCCCCAGCCATTGCCATCCGCAAAACGTTTGGCGTCTTTCACCATAAAATCGACATCGTGCAGCGCACCGCCGACCGTTGGCTGGCCGGGCAATGTCTCGCTCTTTTTTGCCTCCCAATGAATCTTCGCCATTTTGGCGCCGTCGGGGAAAGGTTTGCCGTTACCCGGAATGCCGGCCTTGTAGGCATCGATCATCGCGGGATTGCCGAGAATCACCGCGACCAGCGCGCCGTTATGACTGACGTTAATCGTCTGCCAGCTCTCGTAACCCTTGAACTCGGAGAACCCGAGCCCACTCGGCACCATAACCGTGTATTTGTCCTGCGCAGCAAGCGCCACGCCAGCGACCAGCACCGCAAGCATTACAACAACACTAGCACCCCTTAACCTGCTTTTGTTGTTCATTGTCGTATCTCCTTATCCTGTAACCAAGAATGGTCAATAAAGAGTGGTTAACAAAAAATAATTTATAAATAGTTGCTTACGAGTGTGGGCCATTTACCAAACAAGCGTCCAAGCCGATTTGCTTCTGAGCTTGCGCTCCACTCAGGCTTGCTCGTTATGTGTGCTGGTGCGAGTTCGACGTATTTGAGGTGCATGCTTGGGGCGATACGGTTGCGTACAGATCAGCTTTTTGAATTGTTGTATTTTTTTGTAATAGTTGGATTTATGCTAGCTGCAGTATGTACCGTTAGCAACCTCAAAGGAGTCTGATCCTTTCGATTTTTGTCCTATCGATTCTTAACGTAATTTATCCAGCGTGGTCTGTAATTTGGCACTGACTTCCTCGAAAGTCGCCTGGTCTTTCTTCTTCAGCTCGGAAAGGTCATTAATGAATTGTGTCAGGGTGAGACTGTCATCCTTTACTGTCATCGATTTGCGAGCCTGCATATCGGTGTTTAATTCCATTAAATCC
>DATIED010000442.1:0-2889 GCA_035455965.1 Spongiibacteraceae bacterium | reverse complement strand
AAGCAGATCGAGGCGCTGGTAAAAACGATTCAATCGGACACCAACGAGGCGGTTATCTCGATGGAGCAAACCACGGCCGAGGTGGTGCGCGGTGCCCGTTTGGCGCAGGACGCGGGCGAGGCGCTCGAACAGATCGAGCGCGTATCGCAGGAACTCGCCGAGTTGATTCAGAACATTTCGAATGCCGCGCGGCAGCAGGCCTCGTCGGCCGGCCATATCTCCAACACCATGAACGTCATTCAAGAGATCACCACGCAAACATCGTCCGGTACCACTACCACGGCGCGATCGATCGGCAATTTGGCACAGATGGCGCAGGAGCTGAAGAGCTCCGTAGCCGGCTTCAAGTTACCCGACGAGGGCGCGCGCGCAGTCGGTTGATCGCTGACTGTTGCGTCGTTTCAATCTTATGATGACGCAGTCGTATGCACCGCTGCCGGCGCTTAGCGACCGGCAGTTCGTCGAGTGGCAGCAGCTGATCGAGGCGCGCACCGGTATCGACTTCTCGCTGCACCGATCTATTTTGCAAAGCGGCCTTACGCGTCGCATGCATCATTTGCACGGTATCGAATACGACGCTTATTTTGATCTGGTGCAGCGCCAGCAGCCCGACGGTCGGGCCGAGTGGCAGTCTTTAGTCGCCTGCATCGCAGTTAAAGAGACCAGCTTTTTTCGCCAGCTCGCAGCCTTCGAGCTGGTGCAGAATTATCTGCGCAAGCGCGTGCTGAAAGTGGGCAGTGTCGACTTATGGAGTGTTGGCTGCGCCACCGGTGAGGAAGCTTTTGGTTTAGCGATGGCCGCTAACAATGCCATCGAAGGGCAGCGCGCGCAGTGTCACTACGGCGTGCTGGGCAGCGATTTATGCGCCGAAGCATTGCAGCAGGCGCGCACCGGACGCTTTGCGGCAAAACGCCTGGAGCGTATCCCCGCGGCTTTGGGCAAGCGCTATTTCGTCGCGGACGGCGAGAGCTTTGTCCAGGCGGTCAGCAGTCTGCGCGAGCGTATTTGTTTTCTGCAGGCGAATTTATTAGAGATCGAAAATCTGCCGGCGCTGCCGATGGACGTCATCTTTTGTCAAAATGTTTTGGTTTATTTTCGACGTTGGCGCACTAAGCGCGTATTAGACGCGCTGGTCGAGCGCCTCAAGCCCGGCGGTCTGCTGGTATTGGGTCCGGGCGAGGCGGCGCAGTGGCAGCATCCGGCACTGACGCGCCTGGACTGCGCCGGCGTAAGCGCTTGGTTGCGCCCCACCGAAAGCGTGGCTGCGCCGTAGCTTAAAGAGAGTAGATGGAGGCCTATGGCTGTTGAGCGTAGAGATTACGTCGCCCTGGAGTGGGTGGCGGGCGAGATTGCGGAGACCCTGAAGCAGTCGGTCGCCGAGCTGAATGCCTATCTCGAAAACCGGGCGGATACCACGCGTCTGCGATTTTGTCTGACTTATATTCATCAGGTGTACGGCACGCTCAAAATGGTGGAGTTTGCAGGAGCGGCGCTGCTGACTGAGGAGATGGAGGCAGTTGCGCAGGCGCTGGTCGGCGGCACGGTGCTGGAGGCGCAGCGCGAAGACGCATTGCTGGCGTTGAAGACGGCGCTCGATAGCTTACCGGGTTATCTGCAGCGGCTGTTGGTGCAGCGGCGCGATGCGCCGGCGCTGTTGCTGCCATTGATCAACGATTTACGTGCGGTGCGCGGCGAAGTGCTGATCACCGAGTCGGCTGTTTTTAGTCCGGATCTGACCACCAGGATCGACAGCGACGCGCAGCCTTTGAGTATCTCCGCCGGCGAACTGGGCGAGATCGCCAAAAAGCTGCGCCAGATGTATCAAATGGCGCTGCTCAATTATTTGCGCAACAACGATCCGCGCCAGAATCTCAACTACCTCGCCAAAGTCTGCGCGCGGCTCAGCAAGTTGGCGAGCGCTCGCCCCGCCGAAGCGCTATGGAAAATTTGCATCGCTTTATGTGAAGGCTTATTAAATCGCTCGATTCAACCCTCCGCGGCAGTGAAATTGTTGCTGCGCCAGGTCGACAGTCAACTGAAAGTATTGGTCGAGCAGGGCGAAGCCGCGCTGCAGGCAGTGCCGCCGACCGGCTTGATCAAGAATCTGCTGTATTACATCGCCGCCAGTGGGGCCAATTCGCGCTACATTGCTGAAATCAAGCAAACCTATAACCTGCCCAATGCGCTGCCGCCGGAAACCGAGCTGGTACCGAGCGCCAGTGACGACGATGCGACGGTCGCAGTCAAAGCGGCGCTGGCGCAGCAGTTGGCAAATCTGGCGCACGATATTCCGACGATCCCGGTCGGCAAGGGATTGATAGCCGCCATCAAGCGCGTGCAGGATACCGCCGCGCTGCTGGGACTGGCACGCGCGCAGGCGACGCTGCAGGAATTAGTGCAGCGTGTGCAGAGCGGAAAGTTAGATGTTGAAACGGCAGTACGCAATCTGCACCAGTTGGCCGAAAGCTTGGAGTTGGAACAGCGCCCGGCGGCGCCGCGCCCGTTGTTCAACGATAGCGAAGAAGCGCAGGAGCAGCTCGATAAGGCTTTCGATGCGGTGATGCGCGAGTCGCGCAACAGCCTCGAGCAAGCGAAGGAAGCGATCATTGAATTCGTCGCTACTCAGTGGCGCCATCAGTGTCTGGAAGAGGTCCCCGAGCTGATCGCCGGGGTGCGCGGCAGCTTCGCGGTCGCGGGTTTACATCGCGCTGCGGCGGTGCTGGCGGCCTGCGAAAACTATGTGCGAAAGGATCTGCTCGAACAGCGCAAAATTCCCGCATGGCAATTGCTCGACACGCTCGCCGATGCCATCGCCTCGGTCGATTACTACGTCGAACGTTTGAGCGAAGATGCCGCTGCGGAGTGTGAAAGCATTCTCGATATTGCCGA
>DATIED010000441.1:0-6879 GCA_035455965.1 Spongiibacteraceae bacterium | reverse complement strand
GTTATACTCCGATCCGCATCGACAAATCCAGCGCCTTCAAATGCTTCGTCAATGCCCCGCTCGAAACATAATCAGGACTAATACCAATAAGCGATCCAATCGTCGCTGCAGACACATTCCCCGAGATTTCAATCTTCGCGCGTTGCTGCGTTAACGCTACGGCCTTCTTTGCATCTTCCAGCGAAAACTCATCGAGCATGATGATGTCTGCCTGTACGTCGAGAGCGGCTTTTAATTCTTCGAAAGTTTCCACTTCCACTTCCACCGGCTTGCCGGGATGCAATTCGCGAGCTTTGGTCACCGCTTTGGCTATTCCGCCGCACGCGGCAATATGATTTTCCTTGATCAAAAATGCGTCGTACAAACCCATGCGATGATTGTGGCAGCCGCCGCAGCGGACGGCGTATTTTTGCGCGGTGCGCAGGCCGGGAATGGTTTTGCGGGTATCGAGGATTTTTATGTCCGTGCCTTTCACGAGTTGCGCGTATTCGTGCGCAGCGGTGGCGGTGCCGGATAGGGTTTGCAGGAAATTCAGTGCGGTGCGCTCGCCCGTCAATAGGCTGCGGGCGCTGCCGTGCAAAGTGACGAGAACTTGATCAGGGGTAATCGCGTCGCCATCGCCGACCTGCCAATCGAGTCGTACACCGGCATCGAGCTGGCGGAACACTTCGTCGACCCAGGGGCGGCCGCAGAGAATCGCAGGCTCGCGGGTGATGATAGTGGCGCTGGCTATTTTATCGGCGGGAATTAATTCGGCGGTTATATCGCCATCGCTGATGTCTTCGGCCAGTGCCCAGCGCACGGTGCGTTCGATATCTGCATAGAGTTGCGGTGTTAGCGGTGATGTCGATTGCGGGTTCGGCGTGGGTGTGGGCATGGTGGAGGTCGGCATAAATGGCGAGAGCGAAGTAACTGGAGTGACCGAAAGCTTAGCATCTGTTCGGGCTGCTATGGCTATTTTGTTATGCCTGTAAGGAACCTTTCGGCATTTCTCATTACTGATTAGTCTGAGTACGATGATGTAACCGTAAGCGATGTGATGCGGTTCAAGATACGGCCATTTGCTCAGGAATTTCCGCGGAGCGCTGTTATAGTTGATTGCAAGAGTCTCGTATTAGCTATGTAGCCGCTATTGGTTTTGTACCGGGTGGTTTGGTTTTTGTGATGGAGCTCTCGATTCTATGGCATGGCTGCTAATCAATGCATAGCCTGTAACTTCCGGTGAAATGACATGACAGGTCCGCGATCAAAAATTGTTCCGATCAAACCAGGCTCGGGTGGTTCCGGCAAAGGCCGGGACGGCGGCGCTATAGATGCGATGGCTGCGCCGTTGGGGCGTTTGCAGGAGCGTTGCAAGCAGCTGTTGCAGCAATTTGTGCAAGCCTTATTCGATCAGGCGGACGATGCATTATTCGAGCTGGCCGATCGCGCCACGCACAATTTAGAACAGAACATGTATTTTGAGTCGATGCGCGAAGTGCGCATCAAGCGTCGCGGCATCGAGCAGGCAGTAGCGCGCGATGTCGGTGAAAACTTCCGGGCTTTAACGCTTGGTATCGCCAGCGCCGGTGCTGCCGCGCACGGTGGATTGGAGAATATCTCCACCGCCAATTTATCGTTAGTCGAGCACGACGAGTTGGAAGAGATCGTCGCTGTGGACGGCATGATCGCGAAGGCGGAGAAAGAGTTTGCCGAGTCATTGGCCCTCCTCACCGCGCGTATCGATGCGCTGATTGCTATGGGCGTTACTATTAAAACCAATCCATTCGGGCCCGCCTGCCTCTGCCAAAGCTTTTTGCAGGCCACGCATAGTCTGGATTTGGACATCAAAGCCAAGTTGGTGCTATTCAAGTTATTCGATCGTCATGTGGTCAAATCGCTCGATACCTTATACGACGTGGGTAATAAGCTGCTCGTCGAAGAGGGCGTATTGCCGCGCCTGAAACGCGGCGGTGCGCAGTCATCTCAATCGTCTAATGCGGGCTACGAAGCGGGACGGGATGACAGCGAGGCGGAGCAGGTCTTCAGTAGTTTGCAGCAGTTACTCGGGCAGGCGCGGCAAGAGCCCGGCTATTTTATGATGGATCAGCGCAGCGGTTTGCTGGCGCCGGGCCTGGCCCCAGCCCTGCCGCGCGATGCATTGATGCAGCTGTTGGCAGATATCCAGCAGCAGCAAATGGTGTCGTTGCTGGGCCAGCGGGCGGCGGTGTTGCGCGGCGTGGTGCCGCAGCAATTGGATGTATTGCAGGCGCTGAGTCAGGCATTGCAGCAACGCTTGCCGAATCAAGCGGTCAGCATCGGCCAGGTAGACGATGATGCGATCAATCTGGTGTCGATGCTGTTTCAGTTTATTCTCGAGGATCGCAATCTGGCCGCGCCGATCAAAGGCCTGATTGCGCGCTTGCAGATCCCCATTCTAAAAGTAGCCATGCTGGATAAATCATTTTTCAGCAAAGGCGGTCATCCGGCGCGCAAATTGTTGAACGAGATGGCCAATGCCAGTTTGGGTTGGGTGCCGAGCGATCCGAACGGCGATGTCGAGCGCGATCCGTTTTACTTCAAGATCGAAACGTTGGTGACGCGGATCATCGATGACTTTATCGATGATGTGGCGGTATTCCAGACGGCGCTGGAAGATTTTGTGGCGTTCGTCGAAATGGATCGCCGCCGCGCGACCCTGATCGAGCAGCGGACTGTCGATGCCGAGGATGGCCGGGCGAAATCCGAGTTGGCGCGCGCGACTGTGCAGCAGGCATTGAATGAAAAAGTGGCCGGCAAGCGCTTGCCCTCGGTAGTTGCCAAGCTGCTGCAGGAAGGCTGGAGCAATGTGATGTTTCTGATCTGCCTGAAGGAAGGGGTGGACAGTTCGAGTTGGCGGCATGCGAACAATACGGTCGATGATCTATTGGAGAGCGTCTGCGAGTCCGATGGCCCAATCGACCGTGCGCAATTATTGCGTACGCTCCCGGTGCTGTTGAAAGACCTGCGCTCCGGCTTGAATAAAATCGGCTTCAACCCCTTCGATTTGAGTCAATTATTTACCGATCTGGAGCAGATCCATTTACAGCGCCTGAAAAAGGAGGAGCCCGCGCCGGCAGCCTCGAGCGAATTCGAAACCTCATTGCTTGAAGCTTCGTCACATGAGGCTTCATTGTTGCAGCCGTTACCGCTGGCCATCGAAACGGTAACTCCGCCGGTACAGGCAGCCGCGACCAGCCAAACCCTGGATGAAGTTCTGGAGGCTCGTCAGGCGCTCGATCCACTGGCCGATCTGGATCGTCAGCTTGCCGCGCAGCTCGGTGAGACCGACGAAGAGTTATTGCCGCCGAGCGCCGACCTGTCGGCCGCTGCAATGGTTGCAGAGCCAATTGCTGCAGCTACCGAGCCGCCTGCGGTACCGGTGGTCGAGGCGGCGCCCGAGCCCGAACAGCCGACACTGAGCCGCGAGCAGCGCACTGCCGATCGCGTCGATCAATTGGAAGTGGGTAATTGGGTCGAGTTTCAGCAGGGGCCCGGCAAAGTGGTGCGCTGTCGGTTGGCGGCGATCATTCGCGCCACCGGCAAGTATATTTTCGTCAACCGCGCGGGCGTTAAAATTGCCGAAAATAATCTCGCCGGTTTAATTAAGGCTTATCAGCGCGGCGAGCTCAATCTGCTCGATGAGGGGCGTTTATTCGATCGTGCGCTCGAGTCGGTGATCGGTAATCTGCGCGAGATGAAAAACCGTCCTACTAGCTCCTGAGTCCGCTCTTAAGCACCTCTCTAAAGCGCGCGCTTAAACATTCCGCTTAAGCGCTCTTTTGAAGCGTGCCCTTAAATATTAAAGGCTGTGGCCTCTGCGCAACCCGGTGTGTATGATCGACCGGATTGCGATAGGGGTCATGCGCATTTATGCACGACACAGAAAACGGGTGCCATACCGATGCCGGCCGACAGCGCGGTGCGTATCGCATCGACCCCCACGGCTGGCTGCAGCCAGCCAAATGTTGCCCCTCCGAAAACTTCAATCAACGTCCCGCCGATGCTCATATCGAGTTGCTGGTGATCCACAATATCAGTTTGCCGGCTGGCTGCTTTGGCAACGGTTACATCGAGGCGCTATTTACGAATCGGCTCGATTGCAGCATCGACCCCAGCTTCGAGGATTTAAGCGGGCTGCAAGTGTCAGCGCATCTGCTGATCGATCGCTGCGGCGCGATCACACAGTTTGTATCGTTTGACGCACGTGCGTGGCACGCGGGTCAATCGCGGTTCGGCGGCCGCGATAATTGCAACGATTTCAGCATCGGCATCGAGTTGGAAGGCACCGATACGTTACCCTATGCCGACGCTCAGTACGCGAGTCTGGCAGCGGTCGCGCAGGTATTGTGCGGCCGCTATCCTGGTATTGTGCCGCAGCGTATCGTGGGTCATAGCGATATTGCGCCGGGGCGTAAATCCGATCCGGGACCGGCGTTCGATTGGCCGCGGTTCAGGCGCATGCTCGATAGCGGTGTCGATCGATAAATCCCGATAATATAATTTTAATTTTTCTCACTGAGCAGAGCATTTAGTCTTTAACTGAACGGAACACTTTCTCTTTCACTGGAACGGGCATCATGGAATTTCTAGTAATTTTGCTGACCTGGGCACTGGTGCGCACTGTCGGCGTACCGTCCGGATTGCAGCGCGACGATTGGCTGCTGGCCTGGCGTTTACGCGCGAATGCGGCGTTTGCGAATCTGCCGGCCGAGGCTCGATTGCTGGCGGTAGCTGTGCTGCCCTGTGTGTTAATCGGCTTGCTGGAGTGGGTGCTCGCAGGGCGTTGGGCCAGCTTGCCGTTGTTTGCACTGGAATTACTGGTGTTGATTTACAGTCTGGGGCGCGGCGATTTTCAAGTGCAGCTCAGTCGCTATACCGCCTGCTGGCAGCGCGGCGATATCGAGGCGGCCTACCAGGAAGCGATCAGTGTGGTTGGTATCGATGCCGGTCAGCCGATCGGCAGTGCGGCGGACTTGCATACACAGGTGCGGCGTCGGCTGCTGTATCTGGCGTTCGAACGCTGGTTTGCCGTGGTGTTCTGGTTTTATTTTCTCGGCCCGTGGGCGGCGCTGTTCTACCGGATTTTGCAGTTGCTGAATGCGCGTTCAGCGGAGCCGGATCGCCTGTTACTACAGCGCTGGCTCGCCTGGATCGAATGGTTGCCCGTGCGCCTGTTGGGATTGGCATTCGCGCTGACCGGCAATTTTGCCAATTGTATCGGTGCCTGGCGCGAGCATCTAAGCGCTTGGCTATCGATCCCCGATTTGCTGGCGAGCTATGCCACGCATGCCCTGGATGGGGCGGCCGCCAATGCGGTTGAGGACGGCGCCGATTTTGCCGACCGCGCGGCCCATGAGTTAAACGAACTGATGGCTTTGTTAAGCCGCAGTTTCATTGCGTGGTTATTGTTGTTTGCGTTGTTGCAGATGTTGAGGTGACGCCCGCCCATTCGGGCGGGCAGTTGCTGGTTGTTAGTCGTTAGTTGTTAGTTAGGTCAAAATCACCAACAACCAACTGTCCGTTGCCATTCCCAGCGTCAGTCCGTAGACTGAGTTCCATCTTGTCGGGGTGCCTGTTGTCAGCAGGCTGAGATCGCAGTAGCGGATCCCGTCGAACCTGATCCAGGTCGTGCTGGCGTAGGGAACAAGATAGGAAATGGTTGCCGGCACCGTCGTCGCCGCTTTCTCCTGTCGTTTTTTCTTTTCCGCCTGCCGACCTCTTTGTCCTACTACTCCTTGTTCTACTAAGGGGAATCTCAAAGGGAACGCATCATGAGCCAGTCCAAGCATCCGTTATTGCGCGATACCGCCCAGGTGGATACGGCCTCGGTACAGCCATTTCCGGCCTCGACCAAGATTTACGCGACCGGCAGCCGCGCCGATATACGCGTGCCGATGCGCGAAATTCATTTAACCAGTACACCAGTGCTGGGTAAGGATGGCAGTTCGCGGCTCGAGCCAAACGCGGCGCTGCGCGTGTACGATACCTCCGGTCCCTATACCGATCCCAATGTACAAATCGATATTCGCAAGGGCTTGCCGAACGTGCGCGAGGCGTGGATCGAAGAGCGCGCCGATACCGAGTTTCTCGATAGCGAGTCGTCGCATTATACGCGCGCGCGTATGCACGATCTGACGCTCGAAAATTTGCGTTTCGATTTAAAAAAGCGCAAACCGCGCCGTGCTAAAACCGGCCAGAATGTTTCGCAGATGCACTACGCGCGGCGCGGCATTATCACGCCGGAAATGGAATATATTGCGATCCGCGAAAATATGGCGATGGCGCAGGCGCTTGAGCAGGGCCTGGTGCAGCATCCGGGACAGGCGCTCGGCGCGAGTATCCCGCATGAAATTACCGCCGAGTTCGTGCGCGAAGAAATTGCGCGCGGTCGCGCCATTATTCCGGCGAATATCAATCATCCGGAATTGGAGCCGATGATCATCGGGCGCAACTTTCTGGTAAAAATCAACGGCAATATCGGCAATTCCGCGCTCGGCTCGTCGATCGAAGAAGAGGTGGCCAAGCTCACCTGGGGGATTCGCTGGGGCGCCGATACGATGATGGATTTGTCGACCGGTAAAAATATTCACGAAACCCGCGAATGGATTATTCGTAATTCACCGGTGCCGGTCGGTACCGTGCCGATCTATCAGGCGCTCGAAAAAGTCGACGGTGTCGCCGAAGATTTAACCTGGGAAATTTTCCGCGATACCTTGATCGAGCAAGCGGAGCAGGGCGTCGATTATTTTACGATTCATGCCGGCGTGTTGTTGCGCTACGTGCCGCTCACCGCAAAACGTTTGACCGGCATCGTCTCGCGCGGTGGCTCGATCATGGCGAAGTGGTGTCTGTCGCATC
>DATIED010000440.1:0-2843 GCA_035455965.1 Spongiibacteraceae bacterium | reverse complement strand
CAGAATATCCGCGCTACCGACCGCAAGTTAGAGAGGGATTTAGCGAGCTAGAAGGAGCAGTGGCATAGCGCCGATTTAATAAAAGCAAAGGACCCGCTTGATTATTGCGTGGACTCTATTATTAAGAAGGTGTTAGGCGCGATCAGCAAGCTACGTTTTTAACAATTGCAAAGCGCGGCAAAAGGTCCTCGCAAATATGTACCGGCATACTTTGTAGACAGAATCACGCTACCGTTATTTTCCGTTCAGCATCGCTTCAAACATGCTCTTAATGCGCCCCAGGAATTGCTTGGCGCCGGACGATTTCGCCTCAAAAACGCTCTCGATCGTCAGTCCGGTCAAAAAGCAATGCACGAACTCCAATGCTTCGAGCAATTGCTTATCGGTGAGTTTATTATCCTGGAAAATTTCGCGGAGGGTTTTGATATGGCCGCGCGATTGGCGCTCGGTGCCGATCGACTCGACGCCGCCCTGGCCGCCGCGCGCGGCCAATAAAATTTCCAGTGCCGCCAAATACACATCGCTTTGATAGTGCTGCCACATCAGGTCGATAAACAGCGTGACGCGTTCGCTTTTGCTGCCGACTCGCAAGCGTTTATCGTCCATCAGCTTGGTGAACTCGGCGTGCGACAGATCCAGCACGGCGTCGAGGATTTCTTCTTTGGAACCGAAATGATGCTGCGCGGCACCCCAGGTGAAACCCGCCTGCTGGGCGATTTTACTGGAGCTGGCAGCGGCAAAACCGCCATTTCTGATCAATGAAATCGCCGCGCCGATAATTTTTTCGCGCGCGACTTTGGTTTTCTGGGCTTGGCGCCCCAACACGGGTTCTTCCGACATTTCGGCCTCCTGACAATGACGGAATATTAGCACAGGCGCCCAGGGCGACTGTGTTGTAGTTAGATTTTAGTAGTTAGGATTCAGGTAAAGACTCTGAGCCAGCGAATTGCTGCGGAGCCGTTAGCCAACTATTAAAACGAGTCCTTAGCCAACTATTAAAACGAACCGTTAGCCAACTACTAAAACCTAACTACTGACTACTCCCCTGCCGCTACCCCACAGGCATGCTCGGCGGCAAGGAAGCCGAATGTCATCGCGGGTCCCAGGGTCGCGCCCGCGCCCGGATAATAACGGCCGGTCACCGAGGCCGAACAATTGCCGATCGCGTACAGACCTGCGATCGGCGCGCCGTGCTGGTCGATAACGCGGGCATGAATATCGGTTGCCAGGCCGCCCTTGGTGCCGATATCGCCTGGATAAATTTCGATCGCATAAAACGGCGCTTCGCGCAGCGGTGCTAAACATGGATTGGGCTGGATACGCACGTCGCCGTACAACAAATCGTAAGCATTTTCGCCGCGCTGGAAATGGCGATCCTTACCGACGGTGGCAAATTCGTTGAATTGCTGCACCGTTTCGCTCAGCGCCTGTGACGGCACGCCAATCGCAGCCGCCAGCGCGGAGATATTGTCGGCGCGCTTCAATAAATTGTTTTTGATATGCGCCGGCTGCAACCAATTCAAATGCATGCCGCCCGGCAGCAGCGGCCCAAACGGATATTCGCGTTTGTAGCGGCTATCGAACAACAGATAGGTCGGCAGATTGCCCGGATCGTACATCGCCTGCACAGCGGTGGTGTATGCCACCGATTCATTGACGAAACGCTTGCCTGCTTTATTCACTAAAATTGCGCCCGGCATCGAGCGCTCGGTGAATAAAGCGCGTGCGCGATCCTCGCCGGCGATCGTCATACTCGGCCCCCACCACGCTTCATCGAGCAAGGCAGTGGCGGCGCCAATAGCCTGCCCCGCCACCAGCATATCGCCGGTATTGTAGGGGCTCGCCGCCGACCATTGCGTTTTACTCGGCGTCGGCAGATGACGATCGCGCAATGTCTGACTGTGTTCAAAACCGCCGCTCGCCAGAATCACCGCGCGCCTGGCCCTGATATAAAACGGTTGACCGTTGCGCAGTGCCTTGATGCCGAGCACACGCTCATCATCTTTAATAATTTCCTGCGCCGGACATTGCAACCAGATCGGTACATCGAGCGCCTGCAACGATTTGCGCAGCCGACCGATCAACGCATTGCCCATCACCAGACGGCGCGAGCGCAGCGATGTCAGACGCCAGCGAAAATCGCTGAGGTATTGCAGCGTCAACTGCACCACCAATTTAAACCAGCCCGGCGCCTTGCTGAGCAACACCGCGCCTTCAATATTGGTGTAACCCATCAAACCCAATACGCGCGTCTGGCGATGCGATTCCTGCATCAACTTGAAATCGTCGCCGAGTTCGCGCGCATCGAACGGCAGCGGATCGATCGAGCGACCGCCGGGACGCGCACCAGGCAACTGCTGGTAATAATCGGCGTAGTGCTGCATCGCCATGTATTCGACGCGGCTGGTCTGCGTGATCCAGCGCAGCATGCGTTTGCCATGGCGCACGAAGGCTTCGACATTGCTGGTCGGCACATCGGCGCCGGTCAACGCCTGCATATATTGCAACGCATCGGCTTCGTTATCCTCGATACCGACACCCGCCATCAAATCATTGCAGGGAATCCACAAACCGCCGCCCGAGGTTGCGGAGGTGCCGCCGTAATACGGACTTTTTTCGACGATCAACACCGATGCACCGGTCTGCGCGGCACGCAATGCGGCAGTCATCGCGCCGGCGCCGGAGCCGACCACTAAAACGTCGACTTCGTGATCCCAATGATCGGGAAGATTGCTCGCTAACGATTTGGTCATGAGATACCAGTTAATTGTTGATTAATATCTTGCCTCCCCTGCGTAAGTAGGACCCATAGGGCCTAAAGGGAGGTGCTGAGCGTAGCGAAG
>DATIED010000439.1:0-2135 GCA_035455965.1 Spongiibacteraceae bacterium | reverse complement strand
CACAGCGAGCGGATCGCTGCTCAACGCATTTTCGTTGCCGGCATGTTCAATGGTATTTTGCATAATCGGTTCTCGCAGTAAATTTGCCTTGTTTATCTTGCCGACAGCTATTTTAACGACACCAATGTTTCCCTGGATAACTCGCATCCTCGACCGTGCGCGCCAGCACTTACGCGCCGACCAACGTCGCCATTGCCGCCAATGCCTTGTCTCGCCGCAATTGGGCAACTCGCGCTGCTCGATGCGGTGAATACCGTGGCGCTCGGCACACCGCACGAACAAATCCGCATCGGCGCCAACGGTATCGCAGGCGACAAAATTGAGCAACTGAGTACACGGTCGCAGCCGATTGCATAAATAGTTTTTGGCAGCCGACAAGATATGTTATGAATAGCCGCCAGGTATTGCTGACCCACAAAAGTATCGAGGAGCGATGATGAAAACGATCAGGCGAGTCGCAATTATCGGTGGCACCAGAATTCCGTTTGCGCGGCAAAATACTGCGTATGTCGACAGCAGCAACATCGATATGCTCACTGCCGCATTGAAAGGCGTGGTCGAGCGCTTCGGTTTACAAAATCAGCGTTTGGGAGAAGTCGCTGCCGGCGCTGTGTTAAAGCATTCGCGCGATGCCAATCTAAGCCGCGAAGCCGCACTCTCCAGCGGTCTGTCGCCGCAGACGCCCGCCTACGATGTGCAGCAGGCTTGTGCGACCTCGCTCGAAACATCGACCTTGGTCGGCAACAAAATCGCACTTGGACAAATCGAAGTCGGTATCGCCGGCGGCGTCGATTCCGCCTCCGATGCGCCAATTGCGTTGAACGAAAATTTGCGCCGTCTACTGTTGAAGTACAACCGCACTAAAGACGGCAGCGATCGCCTGCGCTTATTGACGCAATTAAGGCCGTCGATGTTGGCGCCGGTGATATCCGCCGCGCGCGAACGCCGCACCGGCCTGACTATGGGCGAGCACTGCGAGTTAATGGTCAAGGAGTGGGGTATCAGCCGCGTCGAGCAAGACAAACTGGCACTGGCCAGCCATCTCAATGCGGCCCGCGCTTATGAACAAGGTTTTTTTAACGAGCTCATCGTGCCGTTTCAAGGATTGAGCCGCGACAACAATCTGCGCGCCGATAGCAGCATGGAAAAACTTGCGCGCCTCGCGCCCGCATTCGATAAAACGACCGGCTTCGGCACACTGACGGCCGGCAATTCGACACCGCTCACCGACGGCGCCGCAGCGGTATTGCTGTCATCTGAGGCTTGGGCGGCAGCCAACGGTCATATACCACAGGCGTGGCTGGTCGACACCGAAACCGCGGCGGTGGACTTCTTCGGTCCGCAGGCCGAAGGTTTACTGATGGCGCCAACGTATGCGGTCCCGCGCCTGCTCGCGCGCAATAGTCTGACTCTGCAGGATTTCGATTTTTACGAAATTCACGAGGCATTTGCCGGCCAGGTGTTATGTACCTTAACTGCCTGGGAAAGCGCTGAATACTGTCGCGATAAATTGGGGCTAACCGGCCCGCTCGGTGCGATCGATCGCAGCAAGCTAAACGTCAACGGCAGCTCGCTGGGGTTTGGCCATCCCTTCGCCGCCACCGGCGCGCGCATCGTCGCGATGGCGGCCAAACGTCTCGCACAGCATCGCGCCGAAACGGGCAAAACGGGCCGCACCTTGATTTCGATTTGTGCAGCGGGCGGCTTAGGTATCGCCGCTATCGTAGAAGGCTAAACCTGCACACGATATAGCGCGCCGCTGCGCAAACTGCGCATGCCGGCGATTATTTATCTTGCCTCTGCCCTGATCTATCGCGACAATTAAATATGGCTGATGGCCGCCGCAATCATCAACACGTAATATCGCAGCCAATGCCGCAGTTATAGATCACAACTTTTTACCAGGACGACAGTATGGCCCGCATTCCGTATCCCGATCCATCGATGCTACCCGCAGAACTACGCGAATATTTAGAGCGCGGCAACAACTTAAATATTCTGCGCATGCTAAGTCATGCTTCGCCCGCCGTTTTCGATGGTTTCAATCGCTTATCGCAAGGTTTAATGGTGCGTTCGCCGCTCGATCCGGTACTGCGTGAAATAGCCGTATTGCGTGTCGGTCACTTGTCGAAAGC
>DATIED010000438.1:0-2945 GCA_035455965.1 Spongiibacteraceae bacterium | reverse complement strand
GGAAAACCGTGGCGATCATCTCGGCTATCAGTTGGAATTGTTCACCGATCAAACCAGCGCCGAAGGTTTTCCCGGCGGCGGTACCTTGCTGTGGGACGTGCGCGACCACGATATCGCTGAGCGCAACTCGCATTTATGGATGCTCAAAGGCGGTGTGAACGGGGACATCAGCGCTGGCTGGGATTGGAGCTGGGATAATTACTACTGGCGCAACGATTACGGTCAAAGTTACTTCCTGTATTTTCCGCAGATGATCTTTCCAAATATCGGTTTCTCCGACGAAGACCAGCAGATCGTCGAGCATCGCTATGGCTCGCGACTGAACTTCAAGCGCGCCGACATCAAACTGTTGGGCGCTGTGACGCAATTGTCCCTTGCGGTCGGTACCGAGCGGCAAGCTATCGATGACCACGACGTTACCAGCAGAGTGCATGAAGCGCTGCCGTATACGCTTACGCCCGACTATGCCGGTTTAACGCAGGGCATAAACAGCATTTCACTGGAAGGTAAAACGCAGTGGCAGCAGGGCCGTTATCAATTTATTTACGGCGGTCGCGTCGACGATTATTCGACATTCGGCTCTCAGACGTCGCCACGGCTCGGCGCAGTGTGGATGCCTGCCAGCAATTACAGCTTTAAGGCGCTGTACGGCAAAGCATTTCGCGCGCCTAACGCCAACGAGCTGCGCGGTACTAATTTCGCAACAAGCGATCCGGATATAAAGCCGGAGACGCTGGATAATTACGAGTTGACGTTTACCCGCGAATTCGAGGCCGGCAGCGTGCAGTTGGTAGGTTTCAAGACGCGTTGGCACGATCGCATTCTGATCGTTAACCAGGTTTACAAAAATGGCGGCGAGAGCGAATCGCGCGGTGCCGAGTTGTCGGCGAAATTCAACAGCGGGCGCTGGTTGTATGAGTTTAGCGGCTCGCGCATCACCAACCACACCATCGATAGTTTAGCGGTGCGCGATTGCGACTGCGAGCCGGATATGTTTCCAAAGTGGATGGCCAATGTCGGCATAGGTTATCGCTGGCCTGTGGAGAGGCTCGAGTTATTCTGGGCCAATCGCGTGCATGAGAATGTACGTACTGGCGACGATGCATCGCACGGCGTTCTCGGGCAACCTGCGCATGTCGAAAATGCCGGATTTTATTATCGTAGCGATATCTCGCTGCAACAGGAGTGGGGCGATGCGTGGAAAGGTCGCTTGGCGCTCCGCAACATGTTCGACCGCGACAATATCTGGCCATCGGTGGTCAATAGTAATAACGGCGTCGCCGATATTCCGCGGCAGATTAGTTTTGAGGTCGAGTACCATGGTCTCTAAATAAGAGCCGCGGTCTATGAGCAAATATCGGGATTTATGAAGAGCGGCGCTGCGAAATAGCTGCGGCGCTTTACTCTTCTTTTCGAAATGGCAACAAAGTGCTCGCTTCTTCGATATAACGTTCGAGATCAGTACTTTCGGCAGTCAAAAAATTATCGATCGCAGCACGAAACTGTGGATTTTCAATCCAATGGTAGGAGCGGGTAGCGACCGGCGCGAAACCGCGTTGAATTTTATGTTCGCCCTGCGCGCCCGGATCGAAGCGCTGCAAACCATTGCGAATGCAGTATTCAATGCCCTGATAATAACAAGCTTCGAAATGCAGTCCGTCGAACTCGTGCAGGCATCCCCAATATCTGCCGTACAATGTTTGACTGTCGCGAAAATATAAAGCACCGGCAACGGTTTTATCGCCCAGCTCCGCAAACGTTAAAACAATGTGCTCCTTTAATTGCGCGCCGATTAGCCGAAAGAATTTCGCGTTCAAATAGCCGCGATGTCCGCTGCGTTTGGCGTAAGTCATTTGATAGAAATGATGGAACAATTCCCAATCGCGGACGCTGATCTGTTCGCCTTCCAGCACGCGCAAAGTTAATCCTTGCGCGGCAACGCGCTCGCGTTCGCGCCGTAAACCTTTACGCTTGCGGGAGTTGAAGGTGGCGAGAAAGGCATCGAAGTCGGCATAGTTATCGTTGCGCCAATGATATTGCACGCCGCTGCGCTCGCTCAGGCCGCATGCGCCGAGCGCGGCAGTCTCCGCCTGTTGCGGGAAAAGAATATGCAGCGAGGAGTAGGCCGAGCGGCCTATTTTTTGTTTCAGGAATTCGATTACGGCGGTGGCTATTTCCGCATAATTTTCGCCGGCGCGAATGCATAGGCGCGGTCCGGTTGAGGGCGTGAAGGGGATGGCGCAAATTAATTTTGGGTAGTAATTGTAGCCGTAGCGACGATAGGCGTCGGCCCAGGACCAATCGAAAACATATTCGCCGTACGAATGATTTTTTTCGTATAGCGGCATAACGGCGATCAAATTATTATTGCGCCTGACCAGGACGTGCGACGCCTGCCAGCCGCTATCCGCATTCGCTGCGCCGCTGTCTTCGAGTGCGAATAAAAACTCATGGCGCGTAAATGGATAATCGATGCCGGTTATCTCGTTCCATTCGGCGGGGGCCACGTGGGCCAGGCTGTCGATGAGTTCTATCTTCATTGGGGCTTCACTGAGGTCACTGGGGCTTCACTGTGCGGATCGTTGCAGCATCTTTAGCCAGAGCGGTGCGAGCTGTTTAATGCAGCAAATAATGTAGCGCGATGCCTGCGAATATCGTCAATCCCACCCAGTTATTGTGCAGAAATGCGCGAAAGCACGCGTCGCGTTGGCGATAGCGAATCAGCATCTGTTGGTATGCGAAGAGACCCGCAGCTCCGATCAGTGCGACGTAGTACCAATAACCTAAATGAAATTGCCAGCCGACCAGCAGCAGCGTAAATAATGTGCTGATTTGCAAAAAACCTGTGATCAGTCGGTCGTCGTCGCCGAATAAAATCGCTGTGGATTTAATGCCTATCTTAAGGTCATCGTCGCGATCGACCATGGCGTAAAAGGTATCGTACA
>DATIED010000437.1:0-3755 GCA_035455965.1 Spongiibacteraceae bacterium | reverse complement strand
GATGGGCCGCCGCGACGAGGCGATGAACCGCCTGCAGCAGATGGTCGAACAGAATCCCTACAATCGCCGTCTGCGTCTGCAGTACGCGCGCCTGCTGACGCGCTTCGATATGGCCAAGGCGCGCGAGCAGTTCGCGCTGCTGGTCGAGCAGTCGCCGGGCGATGCCGATATGTTGTTATCGCTGGCGCTGGTGACCAAAGAGACCGGCGAGCTCGACGACGCGGAGAATTATTTTCAGCAGTTGCTGGCGCTGGGGCAACACGTGCAGGAGGCCAATTTCTATCTCGGCCAGATCGCCGAGCAGCGCGGCGATACCGCTGCCGCGATTCGCTACTACGAACAGATTCCGCCGAGCCCCGACTTTTTCCCCGCGCTCGGCCGCATCGTGCAACTGCAAATGACCAATCATAAAATCGCCGCTCTGCGCACTCATTTGCGCGATCTGCGCGAGCGCTATCCGCAGCATGCCGTGCGCCTGTATCTGGTCGAAGCCGAAGTGTTGATGCAAGCCAGGGATTATCAGGCCGGCAATGAACTGCTCACCGAAGCACTGAAGAAGTTTCCGCTGCAGCCCAACCTTCTCTACACGCGCTCGACCTTCAGCGAACGGCGCCACGATGTTCCGTTAATGGAAAAAGATCTGCGCGCGATTCTCGACAAAGATCCCAGCAATGTCGTGGCACTGAATGCGCTCGGTTATACGCTCGCCAATCTCACCAACCGCTACGATGAGGCCTACGCGCTGATAAAAAAAGCGCTGGCGCAAAAGCCTGACGATCCCGCCATCATGGATAGCATGGGCTGGGTGGAATACCGACGCGGCAATCTCGCGGCCGCACGCGCGCTGCTCGAAAAAGCTTATGCGACCTATCCCGATCCGGAGGTCGCCGCGCATCTCGGCGAAGTGTTGTGGCAGGCCGGCAGCGAAGCGCGCGCGCGCGAAATCTGGCTAAAGGCGTTACACGATGACCCCGACAACGAGGTCGTGCGCGCCGCGCTAAAACGTTTCGCGCCGGATGCGTTGCCGGCGCCGTAACGCGACACCAATCGCCATGAAACTATCTTCTTAATGAAACTATCTTCTTTTGTAGGTCGGACTTCAGTCCGACACATGCATCACTGTCGGACTGAAGTCCGACCTACGGATCTTTCCTATTTGAAGTTATCTTACGTATTCATCGCGAGCCTTTTGCTTGCCATCGCTGGCTGCACCACTACCGGCATTCGCCCCGGCGTCGACGATCAACGGCATTGGCAGCTGAGCGGCAAGCTCGGTTTACGGGGCCCGCAATTGGCGGAGAGTGCCTACCTCAATTGGCGGCAATGCGGCGAAAACTACGATATGCGTCTATCCGGTCCGCTCGGCCAAACTGTCGCGCGCATCGACGGCAACGGCGCGCTATTGACTGTGCGCATCGAAGGGCAAGAGTCGGTGACAACCGCCGAACCCGAACAATTATTGCAGCGCCAGTTGGGCTGGTCGGTGCCGCTGCGTGCGCTGCGTTATTGGGTGCGCGCCGAAGCGGCGCCCGGCAGTGAGGCGCAACTGGAAGGACCAGCGCAACAGCCGACCGCACTGCAGCAGTTTGGCTGGCGAGTGCGCTACCTGACCTATCACCAAACTGGCGGCGTCGCACTGCCAGCCAAATTGACGTTGCGCAATGACAGCGACCTGCAGGTCACGCTGCTCATTAACGATTGGCTGCTCAGCGACGCCGTTGAAGGCTGCGAGCCATGAGCGCATTGAGCCTACTGTCGCCGGCCAAGCTGAATTTGTTTCTGCATATCACCGGTCGCCGCAGCGATGGCTACCACAACTTACAGACGCTGTTTCAACTACTCGATTACGGCGACACGCTGCATTTCGACAGCACGACGGATAATGCAATCGCGTTGACGCCAGCCCTGCCCGGCGTACCAGAGGCGGACAATTTAATCGTGCGCGCCGCGCGTTTGCTGCAAAAAGAAAGTGGCTGTAGCCGCGGCGCGCGCATCGAACTTGTGAAGCGCCTGCCATTGGGCGGCGGTATCGGCGGCGGCAGCTCGAATGCGGCGACCACTTTATTGGCGCTGAATCATTTGTGGCAATTGAATATGCCGCTGCAAAAGCTCGCGCAGCTCGGCCTGCAATTGGGCGCCGATGTCCCTGTGTTCGTGCGCGGCCGCAGCGCCTGGGCCGAAGGCATCGGCGAACGGCTCGAACCGATTGCGACAGCTGAATGTAACTATCTGATTTTAGTGCCACCGTGTCAGGTTTCGACGGCACGCATTTTTTCGCATGAAGCGTTGACACGCAATTCGAGTCCCATCACAATAGCCGCCTTTCTGAGGGAGGGGGGTCGCAACGACTGCGAACCAGTGGTCAGAAAACTCTATCCCGAAGTGGCTTTTGCCCTCGATTGGTTGAGTAATTTTGGCCCGACCCAAATGACAGGCACGGGTGCCTGCGTGTTTGCCAGCTTCGCCGATCGCGCTGACGCAGACATGATTGCGCAACAAATACCCGCGGGATATCGCGGCTTTGTAGCGCGTAGCGTGAACCTTTCACCGGTGCACGCCGCTCTCGGAATAGCAACGGCGAATTGAAGTTGAAGTTTATGTTTTGCAGGGGTGTCGCCAAGCGGTAAGGCAGCGGGTTTTGATCCCGCCATTCGGTGGTTCGATCCCATCCACCCCTGCCACTATTTATAGATAAATTAAATGTGCCTCCAGAGGCATTTAGTTTTCGCGGCTGCCAGCCACTGTTTGAAATTTTCGCGGCTGCCCGCCGCAGGGTTCGCCCATGAACCCCACATGCGCAGCGCCTGCTCACAATCTCTCTGCGTCGACAACATACCTATCAAATACAGGCCTCTCAACCGCAGGCGTTTCAACCATAGGCCCTCAACCACAGGCCCTCAACCCTAGGAAAGTCCCGCCGTGTCTCGAATGATGGTCTTCTCCGGCAATGCCAATCCCGACCTGGCTAGCGAAGTAGTGAACAGCCTCCATATTCCGCTCGGCGATGCAGTGGTTGGCCGCTTCTCGGACGGCGAGATCATGGTGGAGATCAATGAGAACGTACGCGGTGGCGATATCTTCGTACTGCAATCCACCTGTGCTCCCACCAACGATAATCTGATGGAATTGATTTTCATGGTGGATGCGTTGCGCCGCAGCTCGGCGGGACGCATCACCGCGGTGGTACCCTACTTCGGTTATTCGCGCCAGGATCGCCGCGTGCGCTCGGCGCGCGTACCAATCAGCGCGCGCGTAGCCGCCGACATGCTGACCGGCGTCGGCGTCGACCGCGTGTTAACCGTCGATTTGCATGCCGAACAGATTCAAGGCTTCTTCGATGTACCGGTCGATAACGTCTACGGCTCGCCGGTATTGCTCGACGATATCGAGCGCCAGGACTACGAAAATCTGGTGGTGGTATCGCCGGATATCGGCGGCGTGGTACGCGCGCGTGCCGTCGCCAAACAACTCGATGAGGCCGACCTCGCCATTATCGACAAACGCCGCCCCGCCGCCAATGTCGCGCAAGTGATGCACATCATCGGCGAAGTCGAAGGCCGCAGCTGTATCATCGTCGACGACATGGTCGACACCGCGGGCACCCTGTGCAAAGCCGCCACCGCGCTCAAAGAGCACGGCGCAAAAAAAGTCGTCGCCTATTGCACGCACGCGGTGCTGTCAGGCAAGGCAGTCGACAATATCAATGCATCGGAACTCGACGAATTGATCGTTACCAACACGATTCCACTCAGCGA
>DATIED010000436.1:0-2693 GCA_035455965.1 Spongiibacteraceae bacterium | reverse complement strand
ATTGCCGACCAGTACTTGAGTCTTCAACGAGTTGGTATCGATACTCGGCACCGAACCGCCATTACCTGTGGGAATAAATTGGCCCACGGTGTCCTGGTTGATCACCAGATCCATGATGATGCGATCGTCCGGCGTAATGCTCGGCGTAACGTCGAGTTTCAACACAGCCTCTTTGAAAGAAATGGTCGTTTCGCCGTTCGCAGCGGATTGCTGGTACGGAATCTCGGTACCCGACTTAATCGTCGCTTGTTGCTTATCGCCGGTGATTACTTTCGGTTGCGATACCACTTCACCGCGACCCTGCGACTCGGCAGCGGAAAGTTCGAGCTGTAGACTGATATCGTTGCTGAGATAACCGATCGCAATCGATCCCGTTGGATTAGTCGCGCCTAAATTCACATTCAGCGCATCGGGAATAACTACCGGACTACCGGGCTGACCGATTGTGGCGTTCTTCGCGTTGGCGTTGATCGCGCTCTGTACCGAGCTATTAGTGCTGCCGTAATACAATGGATTGTTGTTGACTGGAACAATACCGGCGCCGCCCCATTTGATACCGATACTGCTGCTGAAGTCGGAGTTGGCAATGACCAAACGCGCCTCGATCAACACCTGACGAATGGGTACATCGAGCAGCTTAACGATACGACGGAATTCTTCCAGTTTTTGCGCGGTTTCAGTGACCAGCAGCGAGTTGGTGCGATCATCGACGATCACTCGGCCGCGCGCACTCAGAATACTGCCTGCACCTGCGGTAGCCGGAGCGGCGCCACCGCCGCCGGCACCAGTCGGTGCAAACAATTTATATAAATCGCGGGCGCGGGCATAGCGGACACGAATGTGTTCGGTTTGCAGTGGCGATAGCTCCTGAACCTGCTTGGTAGACTCCAACTCCTGACGCTCGCGCTCGGCGATCTCTGCCGCGGGAGCGACCATCAGCACGTTGCCGTCCTGACGCTTGTCCAGGCCTTTTGTTTTCAGAACCAGAGCCAATGCCTGATCCCACGGTACGTTTTGCAAGCGCAAGGTAATGCGGCCGGTCACCGTATCGCTGGCCACCAGATTCAGGCCGGTGAAATCCGCGATAATTTGCAATACGGCGCGCACTTCGATGTCTTGAAAATTAAGCGACAGACGCTGACCGGTAAACGCAAATTCCTTCTTACGCGTCTCGACTTCCTCTTTGGTCAGCGGTTTCACACTGACCACATATTGGTTATCGGTTTGATAGGCCAGATAATCGTATTCACCGGTGGTTTGTAAAAACACTACCGCACCGTTACTGGTGGATTGAGCATCGACCACTTTGACCGGCGTCGCGAAATCGACCACATCGAAGCGACGCTGTAAATTTTCCGGCAAACCGGCGCCCTTGAATTCCAATTTGATACGCTGACCTTCAACGGTCGCATTGATATCGGTTTTCGGATCGCTGAGATCGACGATCAAGCGGCCCTCGCCGGTATCGCCGCGCCGAAAATCGATATTGTTAATGCTGCGACCGGACGGTGTATTCGCCTTTGGTTTTGCCAATACTGTGGATACCGCATCGCTGCCGCTGGTTACCGGCTTCAAATAATCGCGCGCGCCGGCATCGCCGACATTGACGAATAACGTGTTGCCTTCCACGCGAGTCGTATAGGGCGCAGGCTGCACCAAATTAAGAATCATCCGAGTACGGCCGGCAGACTCCAAAATTACCGCGCTGGATGCGTTTTCATAACCGAGGGTACGTTTCTTTTCTTTAACCTGCGAGGTTACACCGGGAAAATCCAAGGCGATTCTGGCTGGCTTTTCGATCGTGTAGCCCTGTGGCATCGGCGGTGGCGAATCGAATTCGAGCTGAGCCTCAAAACTGCCGCCAGGCAGCGAATTAAAATGCAGATCCAGTAAATTGGCGGCAAGGGCTGCGGAGTTAACGCACCACATCAATGTCGCACCGGCAATAGCCTTGGCTGAACTTGCGATGATCTTCGTCATTTTCCCACCACACCCTTTACCCAATTCGCGGGCTGATGATTTGTTGTGCGCCGATTGGTCGCGCAAACATCGAGTATCCATGAACTTCTCCGCCGAACTCAGCCAGTTATTCCCGATCATTTATTTCCTGCCTTCAACGGTCTTTAGTTGCAGCTTGTGCGGCCGCTCCACCCACTCATCGGGACCGTTGGAAACAATCTCGATCACGGAAACATAATTTTCCGTCAGCTCCACGACATGGCCATGATTCTTGCCCATGTAATTGCCAATTTTTACGCGGTGCACGCTGTTTTCGCCATCTTGCACCAGCGCCCACAACGTACCATCCATCTGTACCGTCCCCACCATGGTCAGGGCATCGATACTGAACTGCTCCAAAAATTCTTTGGGTCGGCTCAAATCCGGTTTTACCTTAACCAGTTTTTGTAGCCGCGTGATTTCTTTCACTTCCACCGGCGGTTGGAATGGATTGCGTAAACCCGCCGCGCTGTAAGCGAACGACTTATAAGCGGTAAATGCCGGAATCGGTTGAATATGCCCCGCCGGTTTAGCTTTTATGTCCGCCATGTATTTATCTAAATCGGGATAATCGCTGCCGCCGCAGCCGCCGAGTAGAATCGCCATACCAGCTAGCGCATAAAGACGGAAATTAGATCGCCACATCGCCATGATCTGCTTCCTATGCCCCTTTGTACCGGTAGGTTTTTGCCGAG
>DATIED010000435.1:0-4075 GCA_035455965.1 Spongiibacteraceae bacterium | reverse complement strand
GAGATGCCTTTGGAGCCGGCCGGCGCGTCGGGCAGTTTCGCGAGCACCAGGTAAGCGATATTGGGCGTCAGATCCTGCTCGCCGCCGGTGATAAAAATCTTCGTGCCGCTAATGCGGTAACTGCCGTCGGCCTGCGGCTCGGCGCGCGTGCGGATGATGCCCAGATCGGAGCCGGCGTGCGCCTCGGTCAAGCACATCACACCGGCCCACTCGCCGCTGTAAAGCTTCGGCAAATACAGCGCTTTTTGCGCGTCGCTGGCGTGCGCATCGATGGAGAGCGAAGCACCGATCGATAAGCCCGGATACAGCGCGAAGGCGACATTGGCCGCACTCAACATTTCTTCGCACATCAGACTCAATAGTTTCGGCATGCCCTGGCCGCCATAGGCCGGGTTGCCACTGAGCCCCATCCAACCGCCTTCGCCATAGGTCTTGAACGCCGCTTTGAAGCCAGCGGGGGTTGTCACATCGCCATCGTGCCAGTGCACCCCCTCTTCATCGCCGGAGCTATTCAATGGCGCAATTAATTCGCCGGCCATTTTCGCCGACTCCTCGAGCACGGCATCCGCCAACTCCCGATTGACCTCCGCCGTGGCTGGCAGTCTGGCCCACAGGGCTTCGGCGCCAAATACTTCGAACAGGACAAAACGCATATCGCGCAGGGGGGCTGAATAGGTCGGCATGGGAGGCTCCGCTATTTTGAAGATAAGACCATTAAATACCGCGCAGCAGCGAATCGCCAGCGGGTTTTAACCTCAGGCAAGAACCGTGATCGAGCGTAAGGTGCAGCGCCTGAATACAACCGTTAGACGCGCTGATCGAGCAGTCCGCCCGGCGCATTATCATTGCCGGCAGCGCTCTTGAACGCGCCACTCGCCTCGGCGCTATCGGTGGGCTTGTCGCTGGTATTGCTGGTCAAGGCCGCCACGCGCTGGGCGGCGATTTGTAATTGCGTATCCGCAATCAATTGGGTGGCGGCCGCAGCGACCTGTAAGTCCTGCGACGATGGCTTGGCCGGTGCCAGTGCAGCCGCATGCACCTGCTCGGCATTGCGCAAAGTCGCCTGAGGGTCGTTTGCTACCTGCTGCAAGACAATCGGCACCTCGCCGCCGACCGCGTATTGCTGCCCATCCGGACCGGTGATGAAGCGGAAGCTCGGCGCGCCGGCCAGGTTGCCGCCAACGGCGGCGTGCGCCGCTTCATGGGCGCGTACTTCGCGATCGACGCCAGCGAGTTCGCGAACATTTTGCACTTCTTCATCGGTTAACGCTGCAGGAGTTCCACCGCCCCGCCTGCCCTTATTGCGCTCAGCATCGGCCGACGTCTCATCGGTCTTTTTACCGGTGAATTGATTGCGCGCACGATCGGTATTGGCGGACTCTTCCACCGGCGGCAGCGTTTGATTTTTGGTGTCGGGCGATTCGAGCCCGACGGCGGGTTTACCGAGCGGACTATAAGAGGGTGCAACTTGTTGCGGGGGCAGACCTGCACCGATGATGCTCATCGTTCAGGCTCCATAGCGTTAAGCGGTGGTATCGATCAGCGTTCCCAACAGGTCATCGGCGGTTTTGATAACGGCAGCCGAAGCTTTGACCTGAAGTTCACTGCTTTTGAGATCGACCAAAGAAGTTGCCAGATCGCCATTTTCCTCAGTGGTACCCGAGCGCGCGATCTGGCCGGCGGCCTGATTGGCTCGATTCAGGCCCGTCTGCAGACCTTGCACGCCGGACGACAAAACGGAGGGAGCGGATATCGACATGAAAACCTCGACCACAACAATGGAGTTACTGTCTGGAATTTAAGCAAATTGCTCCGCGCAATGCCAACCGTTCTACCGCTTTAAGAGACTAATGGGTCACAATTCAGATGAACGGCGATCCGTTCCGGCTCCGGTGTCGCCAAATACGGCACCTCGCCGAGACATGGCGCCGGCAACAGACTCTTGAGCGTCTGCACGTTCTCCTCGTAGCAACCCAGCTCGGCCTGACAGCGATTGGCAACCCAGCCCGCCAGCCGCAAGCCGTCGCGTGCGATCGCTTCGGCGGTCAAGACGGCGTGGTTAATGCAGCCAAGGCGCATACCGACCACCAAAATCACCGGCAGCTGCAGCTCCACCGCCAGGCGCGATAAAAACTCGCGGCTATTCAGCGGTACACGCCAGCCGCCAGCGCCCTCAACCAACGTTAAATCGGCGCGCTGCATCAATACTCCACGACAAATACCCGCCAGCCGATCCACGCTGAGCTTAAGACCGGCTTGCGCAGCAGCGATATGCGGTGCAATGGCTGGCGCCAGCGCCACCGGATTAATTTGCTCGTAAGGCAGATCGAGCGACATAACGCGCTGCAGTAACAAGGCATCGGCATTGCGCAATCCAGTTGACGTCAACTCGCAACCCGCCGCTACCGGTTTAAGTGCGGCCGTGCTCAAGCCCTTTGCATTCGCAGCCGCCAGCAAGCCCGCAGCGATCAATGTTTTACCGACATCGGTATCGGTGCCGGTAACAAAATAGGCTTTAGCCATAACGCTTGCGCTCAGTGAATTATTTAACGGTTTATTGGCCGCGTGCCGCCGCGCTATTTATTGCATCGCTGGCGCTTTCGTTAAATGCAAATAATAAACCTGGTAGGTGGCCGGCAACAGATTATCATCGGCGCGCTGTGCCTCGTAGGCAGCGCTGAATGCTTGCAAGCGCTGCCGCGACAGCAAGCCGCCAGGGCGACCGTTGTTAACGTTGTGCGCCCCTAACGCTTTCAACTCGCGCGTCAGCTGGCGCAGCTCCGCGTACCTCATCACTACATTGTCTTCGCGCCATAACCACAACGTTAGGCCGGAGCGCTGCACGGCGGCAATTAGCGTTTCGGACGCGGCAAACGTATTGACATGGACTTGCTCGTCCACGCTCGACCAGGCGGCGCGCAATTCGTGCAGGGTATTCGGGCCGAGCGTGCTGATCCACGCGCTGCCGCCGGGTCGCAATACCCGCTGCAGCTCCGCGAATACCGCACCTATATTTTCACACCACTGCACGGCCAGACTCGAAAAAACGGCGTCGATCGAATTATCCGCCAACGGCAAATTTTCCGCGTCGCCGCACAGCCATTGCAGGTTATCGCCGACGACGTTAGTGCGCGCAAAACGCAACATGCCCTCGGCGAGATCGAGTGCGACCACCGAATATTTTTTTGCCAACGCTGCACTGACCGTGCCGGTGCCGCAACCGATATCCAGCGCCGCACCGCCCGCCGGCGCATCGACGAGCGCCAGCAAATTATCCGCTACCGCGCGCTGCAATGCTGCCGCCGTATCATAAGTGGGCGCAGCGCGACTAAACGAAGCGGCGACGGATTTTTTTTCGCGCTGCAGCGCGCGCGGGCGTTTTAATAATTTTGCATTGGCCAGCAACCGATCCAAATGCTGCCAACACAATTCGCCATGACTGACAAAAGCCAAATGCGCAGCGCGATCCATTTCCACCACCCAATGCTCGGGCGCCAATACAGTAACTGCGCGCCCTACCGTTACCGGCACCAGCAGATCGGCGCTGCCGTAAATATGTACGGCCGGTAAAGTGCTCTCCTGCAGGGCCGCGCGCACATCGAGCGCTGCCAACAAATCCAAACCCCAGCTTAAGGTCGATGGCGATATCGAACTCGCAGGCAGTGCGCGCAACCAGCGCAATAATTGCCGCTCGCCATCCGAACCTTTGGCTTGCAATCCGAGAAAACGGCGCTGCGTGGCATCGGCATCTTCGCGCAGCTCGCTTTGAAACTGCTGAAATATCTCTGGCGCCATGCCCGGCAACCAATCGCTGTGCGCGACAAAACACGGATTGCAGGCAATCGTCATCAGCGCCCGGCAGTGGTCCGGAAAACGTGCACTAAATGCCAGTGCGATATTGCCGCCCAGCGACCAACCCAACAGCGCAGAATTGCGCGGAACATATTCCAACAATTGATCGAGCAATGCATCGACCGTCAAAGCAGCTTGCGCGGGCGATCGACCGAAACCCGGCAAATCCAGCAGGATTACATTGCAGCGTCGTCGCAGTAACGGCAGCCAATGCCGCCATACT
>DATIED010000434.1:0-2910 GCA_035455965.1 Spongiibacteraceae bacterium | reverse complement strand
TATTCGCAGCAAGCGTATCTGCTCGAAAACTATCAGACCTTATTTGTCGGCGGCCTGATTATGCTACTGGCATTGATCGGTGCCAGTGCGGTGGCGGTATTTGCCGCGCAGCGCTGGGAGCGCGCGGTCGGCGTGTTGAGTCTCGGCATTCGCCGTATTGAGCGCGGCGAGTTCAAGGCGCCCATCAACTTGCTGCACGACAGCGAATTGCAGGCACTGGCGCAGGACATCAATAGCATGGCAGAGACCGTACAAGCGGACGCCATCGAGTTGCGCCGCAATCTGGAACAAACCAACCGCGATCTACGCGAATCGCTAGAAACGGTCGAAGTACAAAATATCGAGCTGGATCTCGCGCGCCGCGAAGCGCTGGAGGCCAGTCGCATTAAATCCGAGTTTCTCGCCAATACCAGTCATGAGTTGCGCACGCCGCTAACCGGTATCATCGGGTTCACCAAGTTATTGCTGAAGGGTTTACTCGACTCGCGCCAACGCGAATATATGGAAACGATTCGCCACTCCGCAGAAAATCTGCTGATCATCATCAACGACATTCTCGATTTTTCAAAAATCGAAGCCGGCAAATTAGTACTCGACACCGTACCGTTCAATTTGCGCGATTTGATTGAAGAAACACTGACGATGCTGGCGCCCAGCGCAACGGAAAAAAAACTCGATCTCATCTTGTTATACGACGACGATGTCATCGCCGATTTAATCGGCGATCCGCTGCGGCTGCGGCAGATTCTCACCAACCTCATCAGCAATGGCATCAAATTTACCGCCAGCGGCCATATCGCCGTGCGCGTTTCATTGGCCGGTCCCAGCGCCGCGCGCGTGCCATTAAAAATTGCGGTCAGCGATACGGGTATTGGCCTAAGTGAGCTCCAACAACGGCATCTCTTTCACGCATTCACGCAAGCCGATGCATCCACCTCGCGCGAATTTGGCGGCACCGGCCTAGGATTGGCGATCAGCAAACGCTTAATCGAACAAATGGGCGGCGAAGTGGGACTTAACAGTCAAACCGGCCACGGCGCCACCTTCTGGTTTTCGCTGCGGCTGCCCGCACAATATAATCCACTGCGCACACGCGAGTTCGATCAGCTCGCCGGCAAACAACTGCTGTTGTTCGACAACAAGCCGCTAGCGCAATTGGCGCTACGCCAGCTTTTGGAGAGTTGGCAGGTACGCGTTATCGCCGTCGACGACTGGCAAATGCTGCGCGACAATCCGCCGCACTGCGACGGCTGGTTGCTCAGCATTGGTTACAACCACTCATTACTGGCGCAATTGCCGAGCACAAATCTGCCGGTCTGGGCGCTATTAGCCGGCGCGCTGGTGCGCGTCGACAAAATATCCGGCGTGCATTTATTGCCGCAACCGATCGGCCACGTCCAGCTTTACGATGCGTTATGCCACGTGCTGTATCGGCGTGTAGAACCCATTCCATTGCCGCAACCATTGATCGCTCGCACCCATCCATTGCAAGTGCTGGTGGTCGACGATAACGCCACCAACCTCAAGCTGCTGGCTATTATGCTCGATGAACTCGGCGCCAGCGCAACACTCGCCGGCGGCGGGCGCCAGGCTTTAGGACTGTGCGATCGACAATTTTTTGATTTAATCCTGCTCGACCTACAAATGCCTGAGCTGAGCGGCGCACAGGTAGCGCAACTACTAAGGCAGGGTAGCAGTGAGAATAGCCATACGCGCATTGTCGCGCTCACCGCGCATCTCCTGCCAGAGGAGCGGGAGGTATTGCTCGCTCAGGGTTTCGACGGCTGCTTCACGAAACCGATCAGCGAAAATCAATTACTCCAATTGCTAACCGATAGCAGTGCGGCAAGTGTATCCACAGGCAGCACTCAACCCGTGCAGATTCAGCTCTGCCTGCAGCGCGCCAGAAATAAACCGGCATTGGCGCAAGAATTTTTAGCGGAGTTATTACAGAGCCTGACGACCACGCGCGCTGCAATCGAGACGGAGCGCACAATTAATCGACGCGCCGCGCTGCTGGAAGAAACTCATCGCTTGCACGGCGCCTGTTGTTACAGCGGCGTGATGCGTCTACAGCGTTGCAGTCATCATCTCGAGCAACTGTTAAAGGAAAAGGGCGACGATGTGTTGATCGATCTCGCCATCGATGAATTGCTGGCAGCTATCGATGAATTGATCGAGTGGCAAGAACAGCACGATCTAGAGGCGGTATTCGAGGATTACAACGACACTACCGAGCCCATTGCCTCTTCATAAAAAGTCGACTTAAAAATGGCCCATAAAAAAAGCCGCGCTTTCAAACTGTAAAAGCGCGGCTCTACAAAACACCAATTATGAATAGCTAATTGGAAGCACCCAATCGTTTACTGCCAATCTATCAACCAACTGCGCGCAGGTCGGTAGGTGCGACTGCCGGTTCGGCGTAAAATTGGCGGAACCATTTGCGGTACTGATGGATCGGACCATCGCCGTCGCACAATGTCGGCGACTCCAGATACACCTTGTTTTCCCAGATCGGCATATCGCCTTCAACCTGACGCTTCAACTCGGCCTGTGCCGCGAATACCAAAAACTTCTGGCCGTCGGTCAGATTGTTCGGCTGCGTGAAGGCAAAGTGCAGCTCCATTTTGTTGTTGGTGATCGGCACCGGCAAGCCCATTAATACAACGTTAAACGCGCCGCTGAAATACTGAATACCTGCACCTGGACCGTACGAAATAGTGGTCAGAAACAGATCTTTCATACCGCCGGCCGGATCGAATGACCCATCGTCGGCAATAGCCGGCACTTTGGCGACATATTTGGAGGTACGCTTGATGCCTTCAAATACCGAATCGCCCGCCGGAATATCGGGGGTACCGTGCACATAGATAAAGTGAGCGGCGTCGACGGCATTTTCGGCAGTCTCTT